>NZ_NJAK01000003.1 GCF_002632755.1 Xenorhabdus ishibashii
GTTGTTAAAAACTATCTCAATGTATTAGGGAGTTTAATGTTATGGCCTGTGATGTTTGCCATTTTTAATCATATTATTAGTTCGCTTACAATAACAACGTTGCATGGTCAGGCATTTTCAATTTCAAGTATGGATACCGCATTAAAAAATGCCAGTACATTAGCTGGGATTGCAAGCTGGTTGATGTTATCGATTCCCTTTATTAGTTTCAAATTATTTACGGCATTAGGACAACAACTTGCCAATGCGGGATCATACTTAGGTAATGCATTAACAAGCGCAACATCGGCAGATGCAGCGGCTGTTTCTCATGGTAACTATAATGTTGGGAACATGAGTATGGAAAATGTGAGCGGATTTAAAACGATTTAAACCATTCATATCGAGAAGGGTTATCCAGTGTTCAAACGTCAACAGGTGCTATGGTAACGACGACACCATCAGGGCAAGTTATTTATGATGCAAGTTTGAGTATGTCTAAATTGCCAATGAAACTTGATACCTCTTCAATGCTTGATTCAAGTTTCAGCAAAGCGTTAAGTGCTCAACAGCGGGAAACACAATCTTATCAAGAGGGTTATCGTAGTTCTGTTAATGACAGTTATAATATTGCAACTGCTCTTGGTAATAATTTTGCAAAAGTGGGGATATGGAATCTAGTTTGTCGAAGAGCAACGGGAATCCATTGAACAGATCCAACGTGAATCAAGAGAAGCTAATAACAGCCAAAGCACGTCTGATTATACTGGTAGAGATAATCGAACATCTACACAAAGTACGGATTCAATGGGATTAGGTGCTGGCCTGTCTGGTAATGTTGGTGCAGGTCTTGATGGAAGTTCGCCAGTTAAAGCTAATGTGAGTGCTAATGCTTCGGCATCATATCAGCATCAATGGACTGATTCTAATGAAGATAGTGCATCTTATGGTAATAGAACTTCTGATGATACGCGTGTATCAGAAAGCTTCGCTGATAGTAAATCAGCGCAGAATATCCGTAATATGTCAGATGGTGATATTAACCGTATTCGTGACAGTGAGACTCGTTCACTTGTCTATGACTTACGCGCAAGCCTTAATCGAGCGAGTGAAAACTATGCATCGTATAATGACAGCTTGAGTAAAGAAAAAACTATTTCTCAACAAGCTAATTTTACAGAAGCCAGCGTTTATCTGCGGCAGAATCGCTTGAGCACGAGTACGCGCAATATGTCACCAATAAAGTGGGTGTGGAAAAAGCAACTTCTGTTCTCACTGATGCCGGTTCACCAGAAGCAAGGGCACAAAGAGAACAACTTAAAGATGAATTTACGGATGAATTAGCCCAAAACATTAGAAAAGGTCATTTTAATAATGAATCGAAAGTTGAAGCAAATTACTCAGGAATGAGTGTATCCCAAAATGCAATGAAATATGGTGCAGCGAATTATCAACAAAATGCTGATATATTTAAAGAATATGCAAATAAAGGCGGTGTCATTCAAAAAGTAACAGTTATTGATTCAGATAATAACAAAGGAACGAAAATGCCCCTTCTGGATAGCATCAATTATGGTATTAGTACAGATGGACAGGCTCACCAAGCGAAAAAGAGGCTAACACGAATAAGTTAGCAAAAGATAACAACATCAGTAATGTTGATGAAAAAATAACGGAAAACAAACACCGTATTGATTCTCAAAAAGGTTTGAATAAACGCGATTATGACGATAAATATTGAGGCTAACCAAAATGAAATATATAACTATTTTGATTGGTGTTGTGGTGTTGATATTATTAGATTTATTTGTGTTGCATAGAAGTGCGATAACAATACCGCTGATGGTTATTTTTATATCTACATGTTGTGGGATTTATTCCCACAAATTTAAGTTTTTAAATGGAAAGGTTAAATTTTTATTACTTGGCACTTTCTTTACGGCTATTTTAGCTGGTATTTACTTTTGCAATTTTCAATACGATCAGGGAAGTATATCAAAAGCAAAATATCAAATTCCTTTTTCATTGTTATTGATAAGTGTTTTTATAAATGTATTTTTAATGTTTGTTATTGTTTTTAATATGAAACTTTCTAGAAGAAATTATGATTTTGATAAAGTTGATAATAACGTTAATCCAGCTACAGGCTTACCTATGAAAGATGGTATTGATTCTGTAGGAAATGTTTTTGGACAAAAACAACATAATGAAAATGATTTTCTATAAAAGATAGTAAGGGATTCATAATGAGTTTAGATGCAAGAAATATGACACAAGGTGGTCAGGTTATCAAATACATGCTTAGCATGTTTTTACAGATCATGAATATCATTGTGTACTGGACATTATTAGCTGGAGTTGTATCATTTTTCGGTTATGTTCTGCTGTCCATGAAATGGATTTATATTAAAAGTGGATTGTTTTATTTTTATATAAAATACGTTGTGTTAAATTTAAGAATGGGTAATAAGGAAGCCGTTTATAATAATGAATACGTTGTTTCTGTTTTTAAAAACGGTCAAATAATTGAAAAAAAATTAAAGGTAGCGACAATAATCGATAATTCCTATTTTATCGAATGCGCAAATTTACTAAAAGAAAATGCTTTTGTTGGTTTTGGTGTCGGAGTGTTTGTCTATACTGGATTAACACTTTTCGTTTTTTATTATCTGGGTAGAAAAGGTGCTCAACAAAGAAAGAATGATATTATTGGCGGTCGATATCTTGCAAAATCCGTTAAAGAGCTTAATCAGTACATCAAACTGAAAGGAGAACTTTCCCATTTGAAGATTGGTGATTTAAATATTATTAAAAATAGTGAGATTCAAAACTTTGGCGTTCATGGAACAGTAGGGACAGGTAAAAGTACTGTTATTAATGGTTTTCTTAAACAGGTCAGGGCGGATAATCAACGAGCTGCTATTTATGATAAAGGTAATAATTTTATTCCTTTATTTTATCGAGAAGGAAAAGATACTATCTTATATCCAATGGATTTAAGATGCCCTAATTGGGATTTATGGCGGGAGTGTTTAAATAAAGCGGATTTTGAGTCTTTTGCTCTACCGTTAGTCCCTGATGGAAAAGGTGATCCCTTTTGGAATATGTCAGCAAGGCGTCTTTTCGTCTCAACCGCTGAAAAAATGCGGCATGATCCTGAACGTTCAATAAAAAAATTACTTGATAAATTAGTCACTTTTTCATTAGACGATTTGCGGAAATATGTAGAAAATACAGATGCGGCCAGTCTTATTGATGGCAGCGTTGAAAAGACGGCTCAAACAATCCGTACCGTTTTAGCATCTTATGTCGAAACACTGAGATATTGTCAACATTTAAGCAATGGAAGAGGTAAGCCTTTTTCTATTCGGGAATGGGTGCATAATGCTGATGAGGATGCATGGATATTTATAGCCAGTGATGGACGAGAACAAACAGCACTGACTCCGCTTATTACAACGTGGCTAAACATTCTTATGGAGTCTGTTCTATCGCTTACTCCTAGCCGTACTCGTCGTATATGGACAGTATTAGACGAAGTGGCCAGTCTGAAAAAACTACCTAAATTACAAGATTATATGCAAGAAGCTCGTAAATTTGGCGGTGTCGCATTCTTAAGTGTACAAAGTTATCCCCAACTTGAAGATATTTATGGCGCGAAATCAGCCAGTGCAATTTGGGATCTCTGTAATACCGTTGTTTATTTTCGTGCGCCAAGCAGTAATGTTGCTAAATGGGTACAAGAAGAAATTGGCGAAACGCATCATAATAAATTTCAAGACCAATACAGTTATGGGGTTGACACTATTCGAGATGGTGTAAATTTTTCAAAAACGGACACAATGGATAAAATAGTCAGCTATTCAGATATTCAAAATTTGAATGATTTAGAGTGTTATATTTCATTAAAAGGTGATTATCCTATTGTTAAACTAAAATTAGAATATAAATCATTCCCTATTATTGCTACAGCAAAAGTAGCAAGAAATGATATTGATTTATCACAATTGGAATCTGTAAAAGAGGATAAAGAAGATGATTTTGTCGATGGAATTTTTAATCGTAAATCTGAAAAAAAAGAAAATGAAGGAAACAATAATTCAAACACTAGCACCAATGCGACATCAGGAAGTGATGGCGAATTAGAAAAAATAATTAAAAAACCTGATATCAATGATCACATTAAGAAAAACAAAAACCATGAAAAAGAGATAATAACAGAAAATGATAAATATAATAATGAACCTAATATCGTGAGGAAAATAGAAAATGATAAAGACCTTGGTCTTGATGGTTTTTAATTTTATTCACTAAATTATAAGTATAAGGATAGAAAATGTTATCACTATCAAGAGTCCGTAGCGCGAGTGGCGCAGCCAGTTATTATGAACAAGAAGATAATTATTACTTCTTAGGGGAAGCAACAACTTCATGGTTCGGTAAGGGTGCGGAAAGTTTAGGTTTAACAGGTCAGGTTAACCGTGAGGATTTTAAAAACGTTTTAGAGGGAAAATTACCCAATGGTGAAAGTTTAGAGCATATTGTTAATGGTGAAAATAAGCATAGACCAGGATATGACTTAACATTTTCAGCCCCTAAAAGTGTTTCTGTATTAGCCTTAGTTGTTGGTGATAAAGCGGTGTTAGATGCTCATAATACCGCCGTAAAAAAAACACTCACTGAACTAGAAAAGATGGCATCAACACGAATAATGAAAGAGGGTATTGTAAGTGTTGAGGAAACTAATAATATAACTGCTGCATTATTTTTACACGATACCTCACGAAATCTAGAACCAGCCTTACATACACATGCCATTTTATCTAATGTCACAGAGACAAAGGAGGGCAATTGGAGAACGTTATCGGCTGATCGGGGAAAAGACATTAATGCTTTCATTGAAACAATATGGAAAAACCCCGTTGCTATTGGTGGACTATACCGACAATTTTTAAAGCCTGAACTGAAAGAATTAGGTTATAGCTTTATAGACGCAGGTAAACATGGTCAATTTGAAATTGAAGGTGTGCCAACAGAAATGTTTTCTTCACGCAGGCAGGAGATTATTGATGCGGTTGGCGAAAATGCGACAGCAAAGCAAAAAAGTGTTGCCGCAAAAGATACACGTAAAAAAAAGGACTTTACGAATATCGAAGAAGTAAGAGAAAGCTGGAAAACAAAATTGTCAGAAACGGGATTTGATCATGAAAGTATAAAAGGCACTAAAAATATAGAGATAGTAAAAAATGATGAGGGTTCTGATATCAGAAACACCGTCAAAACGGCAATAGCGAATTTAGGTAAAGAGAGTGCTAAATTTACACATGATAAGTTACTGACACAAGTTATTAACTCAATGTCGATGAGTCAATTCTCAGGCATTGATGATTTAAGAGAAATAATCAAGGATGAAATTAAGTTAGGTAATCTTGTTCCACTTAAAGATAGCGGAGATCTATTTACAACGATTGAACATTTAAAAAATGAAACAAATGTGATTAAAAATATCAATAAGCTTAATCATGATAAAGTCACTCTGGTTTCAAAAGAAACTAATTCATTAGCTAATTACATGACAAGTAATGAAAATCAATTTAAATCATTGACGTTAAGGGGAGGGAGTGATTTTTCTATAAAAACACTTAATGGCATAAATGAATTAGCAAGAGAAAATAGTAAAGAGAATATTATTATTGTTCCGAATAATAAATCAAAGTCTTTTTTTAAGGAGTATATTGATAAGAATGTTTCCATTTTTACAGCAAAGGAAATTGAATCAACGCATGAAGGTAGTTTTAAAAATTCGATTGTTTCTGTTTACCAAACTGAAAATATGAAATTAGATTCAATTAATGCAATATTAAATAAATCTAAAAATCAACATTCTGTTGTGGTTTCTATTGATACCGGAACTAAAAACAGTGAAGGGATATTTGTCGATCTATTAAAAAAAACAAAATATGAAAACTTTAAACTTTATGAAGAAAATGAAAAAAAACACGTTTATTTTGTTAGTGACATTGATAAAAGTGATAGAGTGAAATTAGCGACAAAACAATATCTAACACTGTCAGTCAATAATAAAGACGCTATTGTTCAGGTTCATGACAATAAATCAAAGAATCAAGTCAATGATAAAATAAGAGAATCATTAATTAACAATGGTATTTTATCAGACCGTCATATTCATCTTGATAATGAAAAACAAGTGTTTTTATCCGATGCTAACCGAAATTTAAGGAGTACATACCGAAAAGGTTTGATTTTAGAGAACACCAAAGAAAAAGAAAGGTTTACTATCACTGACATAGATAAATCAAATAATGATTTACGATTGATTAATGACTCCGGCAAAATATCTAATTTATCAATTAGTGATATTGATAAACATTATAATTTAATTGAAAAAAATGCACTTGAAATACGTGTAGGCGAAAAGTTAAGGACTTATCAACGCTTTGATAATGTTAAGGCAAACAGTGAATATATGGTATCTGGCTTTAGAAAAGGTAACTTCCTGTTTGGTGAACGTGTTATCTTAGAGGATAAAGACGGTAATAAAATCACCATCAATCCGAATAAAACAACAAAGTTAGATTATAACTACAGTGAAACATTTGGTAATTCCATTAATAAAGAAAGAACCGTTATCGCCCTATTAAATAAAAATGATGTGAGTAGTACTACGTTAAATAAAATAAAAAAAAGTGGTGACTCCATTATTGCCATTACGGGATTAAGCAAAAAACAGTCAGAAACAAAAATAAACAAATCCGATGTGAGTATTAATCACATTCCTGAAAATAATGGAAATATCTTTGATACCTTATCGAAAATAAATGATCTTAAAAAAGACACGGTAAGCGACTTAGATAAAATTATTGATCTGAGTATTGAGAAATCAAGCGGCGGTAAAGTTTATTTCAATGGCTCGGCTGTTATTCTTCATGCCTCTAATCTCGATAATAAATTAACACTGGAGCAATTATCAGATTCAATCAATCATCGTATTGAAAAAGGAAGTATTATTCCGATTGGCAGTACCTCATTGACAGATAACTATGTAAAAAGAGAAACCTTAAATAATGAAGTTAATATTGTCAGGAAAATATTTGAAGGAAAGAACAAAGCCGAACCCTTAATTAAAGGGGAAATTTCTTTAGAAAACACCTCATTAACAAAAGGACAAAAAGCAGCAAGTGAGTTATTGTTAACCTCGAAAGATACGATTATTGCGATTCAGGGTTATGCTGGCGTTGGTAAAACAACACAATTCAGAACAGTGTCCGAAGCCATCAAAAGTAACCGAACAGATATCGAATTACGGGGTTTAGCTCCAACTCACAAAGCCGTATCAGAACTGAAATCCGCAGGTATTGAATCACAAACCATTGCCAGTTTTTTACAGGAAATGGCATCAGGCGATGTTAATGCTAATTATCAGAATACGGTATTTGTGATTGACGAAAGCTCAATGGTAGGAAACAAAGGACTCAGTAATCTTCTGGATACGATCATTGAAAATAAAGGTCGGGTAATTTTATCCGGTGACAAACAACAATTAAAATCATTTGAAAGCGGAGCACCTTTTAAACTGACATTGGAGCGAAGCGCCATTGATCATGTTGTTATGGATGAAATTGTTCGTCAAACGCCAGAACTAAAACCAGCAGTGGAAGCTATCATAAAAGGTAAAGTCAACGAGTCAATCAGTGTGATTGAGAAAGTGTCTCCGACTGTTGTACCGAGAGTGAAAGACGCTGAAACACCGTCTTCATCAGTCATTGATTTAAATGACAAA
Source organism: Xenorhabdus ishibashii (assembly GCF_002632755.1). Classification (NCBI taxonomy): domain Bacteria; kingdom Pseudomonadati; phylum Pseudomonadota; class Gammaproteobacteria; order Enterobacterales; family Morganellaceae; genus Xenorhabdus; species Xenorhabdus ishibashii. Next base: position 7,781 of record NZ_NJAK01000003.1, read on the forward strand.
TCATCACCGGAAAAAATTGTCATCATTGCAGAAGACTTCGCCAGCCGTACACCAGAAGCAAGAAATGATACGTTCATTATTACTCCATTAAATGCAGATAGGAACGCGATTAATGAAAGCATCCATTCTACATTGGTTCAGAATGGAAGTTTAGAAAATAGTGTCAGAATCCCTACTTATCAACGCATTAATAGTCAAGAATATGAATTAAAATCGACTAAATATTGGAGTGAAAATATCGGTCACACGGCAAAAATTGGGAAAAACTATTTTCAAATTCAAGATGTCAACAAAGAAGGAATTATATCATTACGTAATTTAGAAAATAACCACGAATCAGCCATGTCTGCATTAGAAGTTAATTCGCACAGGGTTGCTATTTACCAAGATCGTGAAATTGATATTAGTGTTGGTGAAAAAATCCGCCTAACCGTAACGGATGTAGAGAGAAATGCATTTAATAATGATATGGGAGTCGTAAAAAGTATCAAAGATGATCAAATCACAATGGATTTTAACGGTAAAGAAATTACATATTCACCAAAAGAGCAGTTGAATGATCGTCATTTAGATTATTCTTATGCGATTACTTCTTACTCATCACAAGGTGCGTCCATTCCTTATGTGATTGTCTATGATGGTGTTGACGGTGCTAAACGTAGTTTAGCGGCTTTAGACAGTACCTATGTTGAATTATCACGAAGTAAAGAGCATGTGCAACTTTACATTGATGATATTGATAAATGGGAAAAACACCTCCAATATAATTCTGGTGAACGTTCAACAGCACACAATGTTTTACATAATGTTGATAACCAATTAGCAGAAAAAGCATTAAAAAAATGGAATGAAAGTACCCTTATCTCTGGAGATTTAGCCGATAAACTTCCCAGTAATTTACAAGAAATCGCTAAATACTCAGGAAAAGAACAAGAAATATTATTACCTGTTCATGATGATTATGGTGTTCAACGTGGCAACTATCATATCCCTGTGGGTATTTTTAGTGGGAGCTTAAATATTGATCAAGGTCATTATAATGGGGCAAGCGATGGAACGATTATTGTGTTGAATCGGGGTGATTCAGAACTTGATACCCTCATTTATGATAAAAATGATATTGATAAAGCGATCAATAATGATAATGGTGATAATGCAATAATAATAAAACTTGACGAAGCTGATAAACCTGAAATCAATGAAATACCATTAAGCAAAGAAGAGATTAAGTTACAAGAAACCATTGAGGAAGTCATGCAGCAGAACAAAGAAAAAGACGTTAAATATGATGATAATGAACAAAAAGAAATGTTGCTTGATAGCATCATTGAAGCTAAACAAAATCTTGATAAAGATATCGATACTCAAAATGAGTACGACAGCAAAGAAAGTGACAAACGAATTAGGCATGATGAAGAAAATATCATTAGGCATCAATCCGAAAAAGATAAAAACCATGATATGGATATAACTTTTTAAAAAAAAACAAATTTTTTATTGTTTTTTTATAAGGAAAATTCATACTATGAGGTTATATGAAAAATAAATTTAGCTGGTTGAGGCAGTTACGAAAATGTCAGAATCTAGGAACATTAGGTATTGTCAGTGAACGAATTCTGACAAAACTCACGAGTAAAGAAAAAGAATCTTTTCAACTTGCGAGTGATCACCGTAAAGCTGAAATTATTATGAATAAGCACTATGACCACATCCCCGTTTCCGTCTGGAAATATGTTGAATAGCGAGGTAGAAATGAGTGAATTATCGCGTGACAAAGAATATGATATTGTCACAAGCCACTTAGGTAGTATTACTGCATTAAGGCGTTTCACCAAACAAAAGGATTTTGCATGGCTCACTGATGTATACGATAAATTAACGGCTATTATTGATGAACGCCAACAAGAAGAAAAAGAATTAGAGCTTGAAAGGCAGGAGTTAGAAAACAGAAAAAGTAAGTTACTTGAAATAGCAAAAGAAATGGGATTTGATCCATCTGCTATCTCCTTTGAAGGAAGTGAAAATAATTCGGGTAAAAAAATAAGGGTATCTAAAGCAACACACCCTAAATATCGCTTTATTAATCCACAAACACAACAAGAAGAAACGTGGACAGGGGTTGGTCGCATGAAAAATGGCTTAAAACAACTGATTGATCAAGGTCACTTTCTTGAAGAGTTTTTGATTGATAAGAATGAAAGTAACGAAAATTTATAAAATTATATTTAAAGTATAAATAATGACCTGTTACCTGAGCGTAGATTCAGGCAATGTTTTTCAATTATTCAAGAGGTTAATTATGTGGATAGTATTAATATTTTTTTCAATATACTTTGTTGTTTTATTAAACTTGAAATATGGGAGAAAAATAAATCAAGGTAAGGTTTTTGTGACCGTCAAAAGCGACAACCAACATGAAACTAAAGTTGAAATTGAGAAGAAGGAGTTAAATAGTTGCTTTGTAAAAGCAATGACATCAATAATTTTTATAAAAATTATCATTGGGTTATGTTATGACTTTTTAAATAGTTTATTCCATGTCATTTTTAGAGTGTTACCGAATTTAATCATTCTTGGTCTACTTATCTTATTTATACATTCACCAGAGGTTATCAACGAGATTAATACAGAGAATATGGTGATATTATTTGAATGGATAAAATCCAATCTATCGATATTGGCTGAATTTATCATTGTTCTTACCATTTTATCTATGATGATATTGTTCTTGATGAATCGATACAAACCTACATACAGTCTGAGAGAGAATATCAAAAAGTTTGTTGATGAACAAATCAACAAAAACCATGCTTTATAGCAATAACATTGAATAAGCTAGGAAGGTTTTCATGAGCAAGGGCTTAAAATCGTTCAGTGCAATATTACTTTGTACAATCCCTTTATTTGGCGATGCCAAGCCCTTATTCATGGGAGATTCGTTAACGTATCAACTCGCCATGAGTTACAAAGAACGTGCGCCCGTAGACGCTAAATTTCTTGAAAGTACAGGACTGCAATCAACAAAATTACTTCACTGGCAGAATTACATACAACAAGTGAGTTTTCATCAATATGACACTGTATACATTGTACTGGGTACAAATGATTTAATTAAACAGGCAGATATACCCAGTTACCAAATCAAAGCACAACAATTTATTCAGGAGATCAAAAAGCAAAATAAAAATATTGTATGGTTATTACCGCCAACACTTAAAAATGAACAAAAAAACACTCTGTTAGATAATACCCGACTGGCGATAACTCAAGCGGCCTATCAAGAGAAGGTGAGAACATTCGATATGCGAAACGCACTAGGAAAAAATTATACTTCCATTATTAACGGCGTTCAGGTGAGAACGAAAGATGGTATTCATATCACGAAAGATGGTGCTGATATTGTTGTTAATGCTATAATAAGGTAATCATTATAAATATAGGTGAGAGTATAATGATACGCAAACCAATATAATACAATGATAGAAAGATATTTTCTAATATCTATCAAGGTGATAGAATAATACATTATTTTATATGGATTTGATATCACTTATTATTTTATTTGAAAAAGGGTATAGAATTGAGTTGAGAATTATAATTATCCATATTTCTATACCTTCCTTACTAGAAAATGAAAGTGTCAAAACAACAATAATAATAACACTGCAAAGTAAAAGGCTTTTAATATAGTCTGTGACTGTTATCAGTCCAAGAAGTTTTTTTATTCCTTCTTTTTTTCGTCTACATATATATCTGTAGCTAACAATAAAACATTAACGAGGAAATCAACTCCTTCTGGTTTATTACATAATAAAACATCTTCGTATTGTGAGTCTTTCATATATTTATAACCTCAATTGATATTTTAACTTATGAACAATCCAAAAATTAGGCCAAGTAATAAATATTTGGTTTTTAAACTGGAGTTGTCGTATTTTCTAGCTAATACTTTTCTACGCTTTTCTTTGTAGGCTTCTCTTTGATATTTAATGGATTTATGTTCTCTTAGTTTTTCGTTTTTTATATTTTGCAAGGCGTTATATTTTTTATATCCTTTTAATCCTATTTTATAAAAAACAGCAATATGATGAGTGATAACAGTAAGTTTTTTAAAAACTAAATTGATAAGGGTAAAATTTAAAACATAAAAACTTGTAAGTAACATTCCCTCGAATATGAAACTTATGAAATCAGTTGTAGTCGAAATACCGATTTGGCTAAACCTATTTGGTATAAAATCGATTCTATCTACTACAAAATTTGGTAAGTAATGAAACGTTGACAGGAAAGCAACCACTAAACCAGTTAAAACAATAGTTACTTCTATAGTGGCTAAAAGTAATGAAGTTTTTTTCATTTTCATTAAATATTACCTTTTTTAGTTGTAATGATAACAATAAGAAACTATTTCCAATCCTTTATTTACTATGCGATAAAAGATCCGGTGTTCGTCCGTGATTAAAGCATTGTCCGAATCGATTTTTTCGGCGGTAATCTGCAAAATTTTAGGTGATAATTTTTCATCGTCGCTTATTATAAATGATTATGTGGATCTTGTGTTTGGTGTAACACCGCCAACACCTCAATACCCGCCAGAACTTCTCGATAGTAAATAATATGACGCTCAACAGGGAAGCTACGCACACCAATATAAAGATCTTCACTGCGATCCCGACCGAGGGAGGGTTGACGAGCAATAATCTCTGTCATGGTCACACGTAACGAATAAGCGTAAGTTTCTGCAATACTGTTTCCCCATTGGCGTACAGAATAGCGTTTTATTGCACGAATATGCTCTCTAGCTTTCTGCGTAAATCGAACGCTCATCCTTAATCATTACCTTCAAGTTCATTAATCGTCAGCGGTGCAAACACATCATCAATATGATGCAATTCGCCCCGATCTGCCTGTGCAATGGATTCAGCCAAAATTGCTTTTAAATTCTGTAATTTAAGCTGTGCAAACTGATCATACTCTTCAGGAGAGATAACCACAGCTACTCGCTTACCATGTTTACTGATCTCCACTGGCGCACGTTGGACTTTCATAAGTAGATCACCAAATTGATTCTTAGCTAATTGTGCAGGGATAACTTCCATACATCACCTTCTGTCTAAAATGGCTTGAATAGTTATTTTAGACAAAATAGAGAGTAAATACCAGTTACAATAGCTTAATAAATGGGTAGCCATAGCTATCGCGTAGCATACTTATCCATCAAATACACATCCTAAACAGCCAGTGCAGCTTTGACCCAATAAGGGCAAAAGCAAACGGGAGCGGCAAGCACTCGTAAGAGTGCGACTTTATGGTTGTGGAGTTTGTGGGTAAGTGTGTTTTGTTTTGACTGGCTCAATACCGGTCAAAACAAAAATCTTTTTCAGTGTTAGTTATCGCGTTATTTCGTCTTCGATTGTCCGGCCTTTGAATTATAGATCAGGGTATGAGTGATAATCCCCAATCATTACAGTTTCGCCAGTAGCTCGCTATCGCTCACACTCGCAGTACACCCGCCATTCATAGCTTTGCTATTCTGTCGGCTAACTGCGTTCTTTGAAGGCTCAAATTAACTATTTTTAACATGTTATATTGAAATGGCTTTATAGGGATGGAGGGTTTCAATGCGTCTTATGGCTTCTATAGTCGCATTAGGCGCACTTCCTTACGTAAGTGCGCCTAACACTCCGCTTCGGGGCGTATCGGTTGTTGTAGTTATCTTGGCTATATTTCGCCCCTTATATTTGCTGCGCAAATCGAACATGATTACACAGCAAGAAACATAAATTGATAGCAATATCAGGGATAGAAAATAAGCTTGCTTTTTGTCTTCATTAAATACACACTATTAGTGTGTTTAAATGTATGTAATTGAGGTGTGTTATGAAACATAGAGTTAATGTCACAGTTGATAAAGAAAATTATTTAACCTTGAATTCCGCAGGTGTCAATATTTCAGCTTTTGTTAATGAGATGATGAACAGGGAAGCTCAACGAATCAACGCTGAAAAGTGGAAAACAGACAATTCAGAAGGAATGGAAGAGGTTTCTCAATTTATCAAACAATATGGTTCTTTTGCTGATGAGAATAGGAATTGGTAAATGCAATTTTTTGTTTATCAATACAAACGCAGTGGTAGTAAATATAGTCTTCTTGTTGACGTTCAGAGTGATATCATTGAAACGTCAGGACGCCGGATCGTCATTCCTTTGATTGAAGCTCATCATTTTTCAAATAAAGTGAGTCGTCAATTATTCCCAATTGTGAAAATCAGAGGAGAAAATTATCAACTGCTAACAACAGAAATTTCAGGTGTATCTGAAAGTGTAATAGGTAAAGAGATTGCTGATGTAAGTCAATGGTCATCGAATATTAAAGATGCTATTAATATATTGTTTTGGGGGGTTTAAATTACTACCCCCCATAAAATGGAATTTGTATAATGATGTTTTTCAGGAGCTTTCATGCGAAAATCAGTAGACGAAAAAGGGTTTTTATTTCTTGATTGGAATGATTTTTTTGAATTTTTCAGACGAACAGTATCATTGTTATCATCATCGGTAATGATTGTTTTTCTTTCTTCCTTTATGTTGTTTTTTATTCAAGATAAATTAGGGAATGATTCAATCCCATATTATATTATTATTATTTTAATTGGTTTTATTTATCCAGTTGTTTTTTTGCTGTTTTGTTTGATTTAAATAAAACAAATTTTGGGTTTAATTTGACTTTCATACTAAAGTCGATTGTTTTTATTACCCATGCACTTTTATTTATTGCTATTTTATACGTGGGTTTTTTAAATGCGGTTAATTTATATAGTAATGTTTTTAGTAAAATTTGAAATGGGTATAAGTGGCAAATAAAGTATTGCTACAATGGCAACAAATAAATAAAGTGTTTTAATTAACCACTTTATTTATTTGTTCTTTTATTTAAAAACTTATGATTATTTTGCCTAACACTTATAAAGTGCTATTTTTGAATTCTGAATCAAAGAATTTCTTTACCCTATTTATAATCATTGGTTTTATCATATTTTCCCAACGATTAACTTCTTTTTCAGTAGCCCATGAGGGGTTGTCTATTTCATCTTGTATTCTACTAGGAATGAAATTTTCAAGAAGCTCAATAAATTCTTTCGCTGAATTAATATTACCATCGTATTTATGCAGTAGTTCAGAAACAAAACTACGAGCTTCATGGTTAAAATAATTTTCGTCTTCTTTTTTAGGAAACAAAGCATTACCTAATTTACTTTCGTATGATGAATGAAATTTTTCAGTATTCCCCATAATTATATTCCTAATAAATACGTTGCGTTATTGTTTATAACAATTTCAATGGATATTTAACAAAAAGTCACTAGTTGGTTGTTGGTTATTCAGACAGTAAATCTCTTGTAGCCTCTTCTAATTCTTTTAGATCTATTTCTCCAAAGGCGTGACCTAATCTCATAGCAATATTAGGTCTTTTCTTTAACATTAACCACCCCATTGCACCAGCACAATAAGATTCTTTCCCCGAAGCATGATAAACGCTATTTTCGTCAAAATATCCTCCTGTAGAAAATGTTGTTTCATGACATTCAAATACGTGCTCATCATCCTCTAATAATTTCTTTTTGATAGAATCTAGTCTTCCCTCAGATAAAATAAAACGGGTTTCTTTGAGGAATGGACAGTTAACACAAGGTTTTTTAACAGCAAAAAGTTTCTTTAACTTCATTATTTATCTCCTCTATAAATATATACTTACCATATATTGTTTGTTTTTAATTATTCTGAACGATATTCTATAATATGTTGTTCAATAACTTCTCGATCTCCAGCAATATATTTAGGCCATGAGTTTATGTCATCTAACATTTTTATAATAATTTTCTCAAAACCGAATTGATCAGCCGTGATATCAATAATGATTGATACAGGTGAGTTTTTAACTTCACACCAGTAATGCCCATGTCCTCCTTTTTTAGTAAATAAGCCTCCATCACTCAAACCATCCCCACCACAAACTTTAGATTCAAATCCGGCGCGCTCTAACATGAAAGCAAGAAGCAGGCTAGCATGTAAGCATGTTCCTTTCGTGTTTCTCAATGAGTTGAAGTCTAATAAATGATCAAATAATTGCCTTGCATAATGAGTTACTTCATAAATTTCTATAGGAATGTCTTTAGAATTTTGTTTTTCTAGTTTTTTCATCATGGTTTTATCCACTCTGGCGTAAAATCTTTGATGTAAAATTGGAGATATGCTTCATATCTCCAGCAATTCATAAATTTTATTTTTTAAGACATGCTAATAATACTTTTTAGGCATGAAGATTATACCCATTGCTATACAAAAAATCATAAGGAATGGCAGTGTTTTTACAACATATAGACTGCCATTTTAAAAAAATACCCGTCGAAAGTTTTTATATTATTCTTTCTTTGGTTTTTTATAAAATGGGCTTGCTTTGTTATCGTCTCTTATTTTTTTACCAACTTTGTAAATTTCATAGACACCAATAAATGGTAGTGTCATAGCGCCAAATATCAAGTTAAACAACGAAAAAAACACTCGCCAAATCGATACACCAAGCCCAACTAAAAAATTAAATATTATATTCATTAGTTTATTACTCCTGAGTTTATTGTAAGTATTCAAATAAAGAATAGATAAAAATAACCAATCCAATGATTGCAACCATAGAGCAAGCTACAAGTAATGATGTTTTTAATCTAGGTTTATGTTTTCGTAATTTACAAACAATATAAAAAATTAAAATGCTTATAAAAAATAGAGTAATAGGAGAAAAACTATCAAGATTATCTTTATATAATAAAAGGAAGTCATTCATTTTTATTTTATCTTCTAATCAATTATCCAATCTGAAATTTTAAGTCTCTCTATGCGAGAAAACTCATGAATATTGTTTGTCATTAATATTGCATTCACAGCGATAGCATGACCCGCGATAGCACTATCATTGTTACCAATAGGTGTTCCTGCGTCCGATAAACATTTTTTCACCATCATTGTTTCCTCGACTGCTGCTTTATCCCAAGATAGAACGGCATCGAGACGTTCACAGAAAGCATTTAGTAAATCAACATGTTTAGTTGATACTTTTTTACCTACTGCCCCGAAATGCAGTTCTGCGTAAGTAATTGCAGAAATAACAATTGAGTGATGTTTCATTACAGATTCTTGCAATTTTTCAAGCAAAAATTCAGGTTGTTCCCGCATGATAAAAGAGCATATATTAGTATCGAGCATGATTATTTTATTCACAAAATAACCCGTCCATCATCAATAACATCAATGCGCTCAATTAAAAAATCATTATCGGCTTTTTCCTCATTTTTGAAGGAAAGCCAATTAGGTTTAGCGGGGCGTAAAATAATGCTATCACCCTCACGTCTGATCTCTAATTCATTCACGCCCTCAAAATCAAAATCTTTCGGTAAACGCACAGCACGGTTATTACCATTTTTAAAAATGGAAACAGTTCTTATTCCCATAGTATCGACCTCATTTTTATGCTCATTACATATAAACAAGTATATGCCAATATATATATATGTCAACATATCCATATGCTGGTATATGTGATGGATATCATTATTTTTTAGTTTCGATTACTTTTTTAAAAAATATGGAATCCCATTGTCCAATTGATAAGGATAAGGCTTACAATCGAGAACGCATATTACTTCTGATAAAATAATTTCAGAAGCTGATAGCACGGAATGCAAAGTTGAGGATGAATATTTAAAAATATTCAGTTGATTCCAGTTTAAAGCCTTTATTTTTTTCCTTTCGGTTCAGCATTTGCAGCCCTTACTCTCAAGATCGTCTGCCTTGTCGTATTAAATTCACGGGCAGTTGCGCTAACGCTGTGCCCTGTTCTTAAACGTTCGATCACTATTTTTTTTTGTGCTTCATTTAGTATTGGGGGGCGACCAAAGCGTTTGCCTGCGGCTTTAGCCCGCATAATACCTGCATGAGTGCGTTCAATAAGTAAATCACGTTCAAACTCAGCCACGGCAGCAATAACCTGCATTGTCATTTTTCCTGCTGAACTGGTCAGATCCACACCGCCAAGAGCCAGGCAATGAATCCGAATTTCTCTTTTTTCCAAATCTTCGACTGTCCTCCTGACGTCCATTGCGTTGCGTCCCAACCGATCAAGTCGTGTAACAACCAAAATATCGCCTGCTTCCATCCTATCCAGCAATCGATTAAAAACCGGACGTTGATAAGCTGTTACCGAACCACTGATACTTTCTTCCATCACTCGATGTGCCTGAATATTAAATCCCGCTGTTTTAATCTCCTGTCGCTGATTTTTTGTTGATTGTTCCAAAGTGGAAACTCGGCAATAAGCAAAAACTCGTGACATGATACATTTTCCTGTCCGAAATGGATGTACGAATTATAACAGATGTACGATATTAAATCAGCTTGCTTTCGTACATATCAGTTCCTATCTGTCCGAAATGGTTCGCTTTCGGACAATTGAGTGCATCCGACTTTTGACATTTCGTGCAGACGTCTTCTGAAAAAAAAGTGACGTTGTCACATAATTAATTGGTTTGTTAGTTTATTGTTTTATTAGTTTGGCGTATAATTAACAAACAACTCATCGCAACGGAAATAGCATCATGCGCCCAGCAACGTTTGAACCACAACAAATTATTGAGGCAGGATTGGCATTGCAGGTCGAAGGAAAAAGTATTAACGGATTTGCGTTGCGAAATAAAGTTGGCGGTGGTAATCCTGCGAGATTAAAATAAATATGGGATGAGTATCTTTCCGCTCAGATGGAAGTTACGGCAGAACCGGCAGTTGAACTGCCCGTGGAAGTAGCTGAGGAAGTTAAAACAGTATCGCCAGCTCTGGCTGAACGAATCAATCAGCTTGCTACAGAGCTGAATGACAAGGCCGTAAAAGCCGCAGAGTTGCGCGTTTTCGAAGTCACTCGTGCAGCAGGTGAACAAACAGCACAGGCTGAGCGAGAGTTAGCTGATGCTGCGCAGACCGTGAATGATCTAGAAGAACGGCTGGATGTATTGAGTAATCAGTATAATATCAGTTGCTCGACTTGACCCAGACGGATTTCGAGCAATAAATACATTTATAGATAGTATAAAAGATGACTACGAAAGAACATAATTGTGTTTATATAAAAAATTTATGAACGGGCTTGAGTATCAAGCCCTATACACAAACCATCAGCTAAAATTCATGTAATGGTATGAATTATATCATTAAAATAAATTCAATGCTATATATTAAAGAGAATTACTATTTATTGAGTAATACTGAGTGACGTTTTTTTATATCGAGGGGATAGCGAAAGGATTTATTTGGCTGCAACTCTCAAAAAGAAAGATATCAAAATTTAGCTTAATGGACAATTTAAATTACATGTACCCATGGAAAAATGGAGCTTACGCTCCTTTTTCCAATTTTAATATTTCGCCTTGTGTTATTTCTAATACTGTTTTCAGGGCTTTTTCATATTGTTGTATTCTTTCTCTGGCTATCGATAACTCTTCTTCTAATTTCGTGTTGCCTGTCCGGTGTAAGTTTAAAACTTGTTCAGCAAAGAAATCTTTTTCATCTTCTATATAAAAATAGCATAAGGGAACATCTAGGATTTTAGCCATCTCATGAGCAGTTTTGTATTCAGGTGAAACAATCCCACGCTCATATCGGGATATAGTGACTTTCGCTACATCCTCATCCTCAAAGCCTAATTTTTCACCTAATTCTCTCTGAGAAAGTCCCTGAGCTTTTCTAGAATCAGATAGTCGTTTTTTATTCATAGATATACATTTTTTATTCATAACATGGGTATTACGTTAGCTTGACTATTTACTATCACTATCACAAAATGAGCACCAGAAACACAAAGTGTTTACCTTGATTATTGGGTAAACAATATATGATTTCTAAAGTGATTTTCCATTGGTAACATCAGGGAATTATAACATTTGATATTAGAATAAAATAATAAATAATAAACAAGACTCGATGCAATTCCCCTTTTAAAACCCGTAAAAGGGGATTTTTTTGAAAAATCCAACTGAAAATGTGTTTTTATGGAGATAAACTATTTTACTCACTGTGATACATGTGATCTTCTTACTGAAAAATTCAAACAATTTTCATGGAATAGAACATTATCGGAATTGAAAAAAGAAGTGATGGATCTTGTTAAATCATTTGAAAATGATAAATATACTATATTGACGTTGCATATTTTAAATGCATTGGTTGTTCATTCTCTAAATCTTCGTAATTTCTAGCTCCAGTTAACCACATTGCTGAACGAGACGCGCGCGTCTCAATTTCCCACATTTCGTCAGGTTCAAAGATAACAGCTTCTTCTGTTTCAACTGCTCTTTTTGGTTCTTCTGGAACAATACAGGGTTTGCTAAATATCCAGTTTTTTGCTTCTTTTCTTGTATGAAAAAGAAATCGATAGGTAACACAGTCAGTGGTATCACGGATACCATACAAACTTAATCCATCTTGAAACTTAACTACGTAAATACTATGTGACATATGATCTCCGATACATATATTAAATAATCATTAAATTAAATATCGCAAAAAATCAATTGGTTATAGTATAATAAGTGTTTAATTAATTAAACAGGAATAAAGTAAGTATGAAAAAAACGGATAATGGAATAATGTATATTGCAATGAATATTATTGGTATCTTTCTTCTAAGTATCTTCATGTTACATGAAGTAACAAAAAAACCACTAACAGAAATCATTAACACATCTTCATCTTTAGGTGTCTTTATAGTAGCAATTTATTCAATGATTATAACATTACTCGGTATCATTTATTCGAAAAAAAATATTGCGGTGATACAGGTCAGTGGATCTTATTTTCGTGTTCCCTGCATTGGTGAGTTTGTGACATGGAAAAAGTCAACAGGCGAAATACTTAAAGGCCAGATAGCCAAAATTTATGATGATCAACGTTGTGCGATTAACATCATGGATGCTGAGGGTAAAATTAACCAGATGGATATTTCTGTTAAAGAGATACATCCATTAGAGTGATATCTAGCTTCTGTTTATAAATTATCACAAATACAGATAACGCTACGTGAAAAACACGGAATAAACTCCGTGAAATCTTACTGGATTTTGCGTAGCGCCACCATCTTTTAGCTCAGGGTGTAAGACAGAACAACCACAAGATTACAAATATTAGACTTATTATCAATCAGTTGTCACTTTGAGTAATAACTTTCACTCGATATGCTAGATCCCTGACCAGAATTTATATCTACATTTAATATGATTAACGGTGGAATTAAAATCGCCAGAGAAAATATTAAAAATAGAATTTTTCTTCTTATCTTTTTAGCTTTATACACACCATAAATACATCCTAACCCTCCAATAACGCAAGGAGGCCATAAGATATAGCCAGTTATTACGACATAAGCATAAAAACTGTATTTTAAGAAAAGAATAATATCCATAAATTAATGTTCACCTAATGATGAATACTTTATTCACCAAGATTAACAGGTATCCAACCAATAAATTCATAGGGAATGATGATCTATCCCCTATAATTAAAGTTATAACTGATATTCGGTAGTCGTATAATGTACAACTTACCGATATAGTGTGTGATTTTATCGAATATTAATTTACAATATTCTTGCATCCACCCACTCAGTATGACCACGGCGAAGATCACAGCGGAGATTGTGATTCATTCCTTTAATAACCATTCCGATAGAGTACGTTTTTTCACCATCCGTACAAGTGGGATTTGAATTGCCTTTTTCTTTTGCTTGCAATTTGGTTAACTCTGATCGCATGAACTTCAATTCAATCAGAATATCAATAAGAATACCTGTATCTACCTCAGATTTCACCGTTTGAATCGCTTTCTTAGCAGCTTTATCACTATCGTTAGGTGTTTGCGTCGCGTGAGCATTGATGCTAGAAAGTGACAACACAGAGACGATCAAAGGCAAAAGTATTTTTTTCATTAATTTTTCTCTAAAATTTTATTTGTATGGTTAGCGGTAATATTAGTGTTAATAATTTAAAATTCCTAGTTAATTATTTTACCATAATATCATATTCATATATAATCTGGTTTTAAATTTTTCTGATTGGCGTGACATAACGTGAACCCGCTGAGAAAATGATTGTAATTAATTTTTTATATAAAATTAATTGGATATTTTGTTGGTGTGCCAGTTAAGATCAATAATGTCGCTGATAAAAATATCAGAAAAAATAATAACACTCTAAAAGTAGATTTATGTTTTCCCGTTTTCCCGTGTTGAACAAAGTAGTACAGTGTTAATCCATAGATGATAACTTGTGTAACTATCAAAAATATAAACATGTTCACTCCAATTTTAATCTAAAATGCTAAAGGAGATATTTTAAATTCTCGTCTTTAGCATTTTAGACCCTAAATAAGATTATCGCATGGTTATCTTTTTTTACCGAATATTTTCTTAGCGTTACTGACAACATCATTATCTGGTACTTTATATTTTTCGGGTTGCGCGTTCACTGGATTATTCGGTTTTATCGCTATCACATGATCTATATTGTTTTCCTTATCACCTAGTTGTTTTCCTTTCAGTGCCCTCACCTGCGTTGTTAAATCAGGTGTTTTTAATGATTTTTCATATTCGGATTGTGTAATTGCAATCCAATCAGACCACGGATGGTTAGGCTCTAACGTATTTACGACTCTTTTTTGCCAAGCCACATTTTCATAATGGTTGCTATCGTTTTTATTGATAGCATCAAGCATTGCTTTGATATCATCAATGTTGCCTGAGTTTTGTAGTAAGGCATTGAGTATTGTTGGTAAGCTATTGTTTAACTTGTGCAATCTGAGAGTTAGGGATATTGAATCCCTAACAGCTTGAGTTCTATTTTTTTCATTACTGATAAATTCGAACAACTCATTTTGTTCAGCATTATCGGTATTCAAGTAAAAAAATAGTTTTTTATTGTTCATTATTATCTCTTATTCAGTGTGAATCATGTGCAACGCCATCACTAGCGCAAGTTGTGGCGAATCAAGCTTAACAACCTTATCACCTAAATATTCCCAGTGCTTTTGTAGATGAGGATAGATTAATTCTGCCCCCCCCCTGTGATATAAATCCTCTGAAAACCTTCATAATTTTGTTCTATATGATTAACACATGATTTGGCTAATTTCTTCAAAGAAATTACCAGTTGTTCTTTGATTTTTGGAATCTGTTCAATGTTATTAACCAATGGTGCAATATCTTCATTATTTAACATTTTCCTGATAAAAATATCCGTGTCATTAAAATTCATACAGGTATCTGCTTTTAACAAAGCATTAGAAATTTCTTTTATTAATGATTGAGTACCAATGTTGTGAGCACCAGATACTTTAATTACATCCTTAAATTCCCCCATGATTAAACCGCAGTCTAACGTTGTACCGCCCAAATCTAGAATGAGTGATTTTTCATAGTCTAATATATGTGTTTTTTCTAACTCAGGGACGAGAGCTGGTATAGATTCAGGGTAAACATATACATTATTAAATGTGAACACGTTGCCTTTATTCAATGAAATTTTTCTCTTGATATTTTTGATTTTATTCTTAATATTTTGTGTATTTTCTTGAGAATCAGAATCGTAATATTCAGAGATAGGTAATGTGACAACAATATCAATCAATTGTGGTTTGAGACCTGATTCTTGTAGCGCCTGCTGAATACCTAGTGCATTGATGCCATTGTATTGATATCTAATATTCGTTGTTACTTCTATTTCATGGCTGTTTGGTGAATAAGAATATCTTTGATCTTCTAGTAAATAGTTATAGCTTGTTATACCGAAACCACTAGATTTCCAAGATGACGTAAAACCATTTGTAATCACACTGGTTTGCAGTTTGTTATTTGTATCAAACCAAGATAATTTTGTTGCTGTAGAACCATCATCACAAAATACGATCATTTTATAAACCTCATTTTATTAAGTTGAATATTTTGATACATAGTGTTAATTGCAATTTAGTCTTCTTGCACATTTCCTAATTCATCAATAGCTGTTTCTATTGAGCTTACTGAATCAGATATATTGCTTATGCATTCTTGTGTGTGTTCACCCTTTTCGCTTTCTTGTCAACGTTCATTTTTTCATCGAAATATCTTTCCTATGAAGTCAGAACACTGCATCAGTGTTACTTATTAATGACACCTTTTAAACTAAAAAAGGGAGTTTAATGTAACCATAAAATAATTAATATGGTTACATGATATCACCATTATTTTATATATCAAGGTTAAAATGGTGGTTTTGTGGTGTCTTTATTTTTTATAAAATAGAAATAAGGTAGTGATATGTTACTGTTTTTTTGATCTTAATGGTGTTTTTTAGGAGGGCGAGATTATGTGATTATGGTTGACAAATTTCAGGGGTATGCTTCAATCATTACAGGATTACAGGATTACAGGATTACAGGATTACAGGATTACAGGATTACAGGATTACAGGATTACAGGATTACAGGATTACAGGATTACAGGATTACAGGATTACAGGATTACAGGATTACAGGATTACAGGATTACAGGATTACAGGATTAACCGAATCAAAGAGGTCATTGTATGAGTCAGGTTATTTCATTTTTAAACGGCAAGGGCGGAGTTGGTAAAACAACATCTTCGATCAACATAGCTACAGCTATTGTAAGAATGGGGCATCGCGTTGTTGTTGTGGATACTGATCCCCAAATGAGTATAGGGAATTGGTATGAAGAAGAAAAATGTGCTTTTGAGGTTGTTGCAGCAAGTTCAGAGAAAGAAGTTTACTCCATCAAGAAAACCCTTAAATCTTATGACTACATCATTATCGATGGCGCAGCCGCTATCTCAGCGATATCGTCCGCTGCGGTCATGGTCAGTGATTTGGTTATCATTCCGGTAACACCATCTCCGTTAGATTTCGCTGCAAGTACGGCAATTTTAGCTGTTATTGATGCCCGTAACGAATTACAGCCAGTTAAGGCTAAGTTTTTGATTACAAAGAAAATTAATACCGCAAAAATGCTGAAAATTTTAAAAGATTCAATTGAATCAACGGGTGTAAATACGTTAAAAACAGGGATCACACAAAGACAATCTTATATTAAAACGATGCTTGATGGGGGAACTGTCTACGATACCACGGATGGACATGCTAAGGGTGAAATTGACAACATAACAAAAGAAATTATGGAAATTATCAAATCATGAGTAGTCAAAACAAACCATTAATGAAGTTAGGTAAACACAATCAAGTGAGCAAGGCATTAGCGGCTATTCAGCAACCTTCATTACCAACTAAGAAATTGCAGATGAATATACCAGAGGAACTGCATAAGAAATTCAAACTGACGTGTTTAACTCAAGAAATCGACATGACAGGTGTTGTGATTGAACTGATTAAAAATTGGTTAGACGAACAAAATAAGGATGTAATATAATGATTATTATAGATATTTTATTTGGTTCGCAGGAATTGCCATGTCCATATTAGGATTAGTATTTTGGCTTTATACAATCAGAAAAGAATAAATTTTATTCGTAAGCCACAAAATCAAGATGCACAATTTTTTTCCAGAAAAATTGATGAAAAAACGAAATAGTGCAATGAAGCAAATAAATTAAATCTCTGTGACCAGAATGGCAGAATATTTAACTTAAAATTCTTTATGCTGGCTTGCGCTGGAAGATGCAAGCCGCTATTATGAGAGGGTTGAAACTCAGCCAGAATAATTTAAGTTTTTGATGAAACGAGTACCCATAATAAGGTAATAGTGTAGAAAAATATAAACTAAATTAATTTCATCAGAATCTTTGGACAAACAGTAAACACATTTCGCAAGGCGCAGGTGTCCTGTAAAACGCCTGAAAAGACAAACCCCCTGATGCTCCTCAACTTTGGTCGGTAGAGAGCAATCAGGGGGCTAAACTTCCTTGCGGCAAAGAGGATTATAGCAAATGTGGACATCAGATCAACCCCTTCGCCCGACCATAAGTGCGGGAATGGGTGAATAATTTACAACTCGACGAAATTTCTACCTCGATTCCGTGTGCTGAACAACCGCCGATTTCATCAACTGTCCCACGAAATGGAACAAAAACGCACCGTAACCACACACCAAACTGGGATATTAGCATTCCCAATGGTACGCCTGCCCGTCTGTCGCGCACCTTGAAAAGCCATGACTGGCGAAAGGATAGGCAACTTATTGCTTTGCGCCAAACAGGGTATACTCCGTATACAGAACGTAATAATCCGCATTTTGTGCCAAAACCGATGCGAATTACAACTCGTTCTGAAAGTCGTGAAGCTTTAACATCATTGTCACTGGCGTTGGTAGCGTATGCAGACTTTTATCCATGCCGTGATCACCTGTTTGAAGTTATGGCGTCTATTGAGGTAATTGCTGCTGCGATGGGTGTGTTGCATATCTATGATAATGGACGCAAAGCCTATGATGTAACACTCCATGCACTTTCTGTCCTTGAACAACTTGGACATCTCATTGTTCATAGAGATAAAGATCTCGATACAGGGCAAAACAAACCGATGCGTATCTGGCTCACACCCTCATTTTTTACGTCTAAAGGTATTCCAATTGAAGAAATACGGCGTAGTCTGGTTAATTTTCAAAACTGGGCTATCAAAAGTGGCCAACTAGAATCACTGGATAAAAAATACCAGCGTCACTTATTGCGAATGGAAAGGCTGGGTATTGATATAAAGAATAAACATGCTTTGCGCCAGCTACTGAAAAAGATTAAACGCTCAGTAGTTGCTCAGGATTTACAGGAACAGAAAAACGAAGCTCTGAGACACATCAAAGACAACATTGAGACTTTGGATAACCAAACGGAAAATCTGGAAGCCGAACTTGATGGAACGCGGCGTTCAGTGGCGAATCTACGTAAAAAGGACAAATCAGATTCAATCTACTGGAGTATGTTTGTCGAATGGCAAAAAACAACAACACCGGTTGCTGTCCATTATGCAAAAAACAAATTAAAAGAGCTGAATCCTTACATAAGCGAGTACTCAGAACAATTTTACCGACTGTTACTTGAGCAAGAAGGCATCATCCTTACTTAACTAAATACTTCTTTGATGATTAATCCGAATAACCGTGCCTAGCGCGGTTTTGGTGTTTCACTCGATGATAAATCTCGATTGCTTCTTACTCGTTTCACCCATCTATTTCTATCTCTTTTTCGAACTTGTGCATCTGAAATCGATTCTCTACTTAAAATTTGCCAAGAGGTATAAAAATAAAGCCATTAACTTCGAATCAGTGGTTTTAAATTTTATTAATTTCGAAGCTTATTTCTGAACAAAAAAGCCCTTTAAAAAGGGAATGGCATGGAGTTGGCCTAAAGGCAACAACTCCGAATGTTAGCACTCTTCACTCTGTTCAGAGCTAAACAAAAATACTACATTTATATCAATGAAAATTTAATCTTCTTTACCTGTAGCTATAGCACTAGCCGTCTCAGTAAGTCGCCCGCTATCCGCGTCCGACTAACTCGCAGATACATTCCGCTTAACAGCGGAATCACTGCGTAAGAGACTCACGAGACTTCATCATTAACTTGAGTAAATATGGCTTTGCAGGGAAGAGGGGGGTTGTGCTTTATGTAAGGCTCTCAGTCGCATTTTCAGATATGCCTTACGTCATACCTTCAAATGCTCTGTTTCGGGGCGTATCGGCTATTGTAGTTTTTTTTAGCTATATTTCGCCCCTTATATTTGCTACGCAAATAAAACAACATTTTTTATTAACATTCAGTTATAATATTTTACGGATTTTAGTACCATAATTTAAAACCATTGATACCTTATTCCACGATTCAAAAATCCGATTGTTTTAAATATTAAGATTAAATAGTCCCAATTTCGATTTTTGATAATTTATTAGTTTGGTATCCTTGTAAACAAGGGATATTTTTATCCTAAAACGGTATTAATCGCTCCAAATACGTTTATCTGAGAATCCTGCTTGAGATACATTAATTTTTCTTTTCCGCCATAACATCATTTGGTTTGCAGCCTGCTGTGCTTCTTCAAAAGAAGACTAATACAAGAGCCTGTTATCACGTTTTGGGGGGAAACTAGACCAGCGTCCGTTAGTATTTAAGTAGCGTTCTGTCTCTCTGCCTAATGTTTATCTTTCTAGCTCCATGCTCTTATGAGCAGAAGGGGATAACATATAAATTTGATACATAAAACAATTTCCTTGTTATAAATTTCGAATGAATTTATCGAGGGAATGGGTAACCCCCCAATATGGAGTAAAATTAGAATATCATTTCATGGTATAGCAGAATCATCATAATATGACATATTAAATATGCTCCGTAAATAACTCATCAACTGAACATCTTTTTTGCCTCCTGATCGCTTTTGCTCCTCCCCATTTGTGTTCTATTGGGTTCAAATCCGGACTATAAGCGGGAAGCCATTCCAGTTGACATCTGCTGTCTGCTATCGCTTGTGTCGTATCATTCCATTTATCTATAATCTTGGAAGTTCGAAAAATTCATTGATGGACAGCTTCTTGTCAAGTCGTGGTTGACGCCATTCCTTAAAGGCTTTTTTGCGTTCGGCAACCTTCACATCTTCTACCGAAAACACGTTATATTTACCTTGCTTTTTAGGTTTTCCCAGCCATTGCCTGATTGCCCAATCAGTCCAGAGTCGATCCGTTTTCAGGCGGGTTACAGTGATCCACTTTTTAGACCACTGTTCAAACTGGCGGAGGCGTTTCTGATAACGCAATTCCTTCTGATCCCTGAGCCAGTCACTATCCACGACAAACTTACTGTAACCTATGAAATCACCAGGTACTTTACTCATGATTGCTTACCTTTCATCTTCATTCAAGTCTCTGTTCAACCCCGTCTCCAGCGCTTCAATACTCGGTAGTGTATTTTTAATTGTTGTTCTAGTCGAAAAAATAAATCATATCAATTGTTTGATTTATGCACCAGTAGTTACAATTATTCTGAGGGAAATTCTTCATCAAACATCTTAATAAATCCAGCCTCCTCTTTACTTAAAGAATCAATGTCAATATTATTTTCAATTCCTTTGCCAGAGAAAACATCTTCATTTATAAGGAATTCAAAAACAATATTACTTACTTTTCTTCCACTTCTTGTTTCTGTGAATTCTAAAAAAGAAATTTCTGTTTTCTTCTTTATTTCAGCAACGGATTTTTTTAAAATATCTCTTTTAAAAATCGGAAAATCTGGATATTTATATTCAATATCACCATTAGGAAGAATTTTATAAACAGCAAGCTCATCTTTAAGATTTATCAATGATATTGAAAATTTATTTTTCCTTTTAAAACTAGAATAGTTTTTCCTCACTAATTGATATAAAGCAGATGAATATTGATTACTAAGTCTCATACTAGACATTAGTAATTGTGTTGTGAATTTATACTTTTCTCCTAATAAACTAGAGATGTATGGTTCAATGGTTCTTGAAAAACGTAATTCTAAATATCCCTCATTATTGAAATAGGCACAATAATCAGTTATCGATAAATCAATTTGGGATGGTTTATTTTTGGCAGAATATGGAAGCCCAAGATCTTCTGCTAAGGAAACAATATCATTTCCATTAAGTGATAAACTACTAGCACTCAATAATTTAGCACCTTCTTTTAGTTGTCGGTAAGCAAGTGTTACTGATATATCAGCAATAGCCGCAAAATCATCTGCTCTGATTTTAAATATTCGTCCATTTTCTATCGGGTTTCTACTATCAATGGGCGCTAATGCCATGTATACGACTCTTTTAGCGGGCAAAGGCAATTGAGCCAAAGTTTGATTTAGCTCGTTACGATGCCTAATCTTTGTTTTTTGAGTAATATTCATAGCACTTTTAAGTTTCATATTTGACCTTTTATAACGATAAGCTTAGCAGTAAAAACATGAGTGTAAAATTTAATTTATCATGTTTTACGAACCAAGCACTCATGTTTAGAGCTAGATCACATTCACATCTAAGTTTAATTGTTTCATACCTCATTGAGTTAATCAGTACATTATCTACAAACAACAAAAAGTCTGTTAATAAGCCGAACTAAGTACTCATGTTTAGTGAACCAAGCACTCATATTTAACGAACTAAGTACTCATGTTTAGTGAACCAAGCACTCATATTTAACGAACTAAGTACTCATGTTTGACGAACTAAACACTCATGTTTGTCTTAAAAAAGACATATATATTAATGCATTGAATGTAGTTCAAGCTTTCAAGTTTCTAATAAAAAAAAGCTTTATAAGTATCTAATCACATATCACTGTGGATAAATGTCGCCAGTCTGATAAAAAAGCCGGTTTTAACGGTCATTTCTTAAACTTATTTCAAACTGATCGAATTTAAACCAAAGTGTGACCGTGCTAAATGCGACTTCTGATGCTATTACGCTTCCTCGCTTTCTCTGTTCGTTCCTCGTCGCTTTGCTCCTACGGTACGCCTCAGAAAAAGACTGCGGCGAGCGTTGCGGATTACTGCAAAACCATTTTTATTTTTTTAAGCTCACAAATCGCATTGTAAGGAATATTTATGTTTTCACTGGGATTTCATTCAATACACTGATAAAACCGCTTAGAAGTCGTTTCACTTCGTTTTATGCCATTTCCCATTAGCATCATTGTCTCCTCTCAATAACTCTCAAAAATAAGGCTTATTCAGAAATAACGCTTGATTACTCCTTAAATAAGGAGTATATTATCTGTATCCTAACAAGGGAAAACATAAAAAAATCATAACAGCCGAACGGCGAGGAATTACAAAATGAACTTTCAAGAAGCATTAAACGTTTTTGGTTTATCTGGTGAATTAACTGAAATAGACGTTAAACAAGCCTACAAAAAATCGGCGTTAAAATATCATCCTGACCGCAATTCCATTGGTGCAGAAATGATGAAAGCCGTTAATCACGCTTATAATTTTCTGATGAAAAACATTGATAGAATCAATGAATGGCAAAGTACTGATCCAAGCTCACAATACAATTATGGTGAGAAACTGGAAAGCGTATTAACTGCATTAATCACGATGGAGGGAGTGTTTTTTGAGGTTACAGGTAATTGGATTTGGATCAGTGGCAACACTAAACCCCATAAGGAAGAACTTAAGAATATAGGTTGTAAATGGGCGCGTAAAAAGAAATTGTGGAATTACCATCCTGAAGAGCATAAATGTCTTGGAAATCGCAGAGAGCACAGCATGGATGAAATCCGTGAAAAGTACGGTACATCAGGGTTACAGAAGTCAAAAGGAAGACTACAAGTTGAAAATAGGGCTTAATAAAAGGGGCAATAGCCCCTTATACATTGACATTATGTCATGAGGGCAATAGGTATATCCTATAATCATGAATAACAGCCGAGCGGCTAGAGGATAAAATGAGTAAAATAAAAACATTCTTTGAGCAGTATGAGCCTACTTGTGAAAGTATTTGTAGAATATTAGGTAATGATTGGCGAGTGAACAAAATTAAATCATGGTATCACTGCATTTATTTAACTTCACCAAAGTATAAAGATTATTCAGTTTGTGTCAGGAAAGAAAAAGATCGTTTAATCATTCACGGTTCAATTGATACCAGTTTGTTTAGTACTGCTGATCATCAATGCACAGTTTCAGATAAACGAAAACCCGAACAGATAGCAAGAGATATCACCCGAAAAATTTTAAATCATCTTGATGAAGAAATTCAAGAATACAAAAAAAATATTGAAGAGTATGAGATCGAAAAAGAGAAGGAGCGGATTCTAAAAGGGATGATTTCAAGGTTTGGTTCGTTGACACCACATTATAACGCTTTTACAGGTTTTAATACGGTGAATAAAATTTATGGTTTTGTTGAAAAATACTCACGTAGGCGTGATGATTATAATCTAAAAATTAAAAATCTAACAACTGACCAACTGATAAAAATCATTGGATTTATAACAACACTTTGATTATAAAGCCTTTAACATTCGTTAAAGGCTTAAAGAGGTTATATGAAGCAAATATACATGACGAGATCAGGAGGGAGCGTTAGAAGTATACTTACGGTATACAGCGATGGAACAAAATTTAAGTTGCATTATCTTATTCTAGGCCGAACTAATCCAACAAAAGCAGAGAAAGCAAAAGGCGTAAAAAGTCAGCGATTCGAAATATTAAATAATGAGTTTTTATTTGATAGTGTAAATGATATCAATTTCATTATGTTACCCGTTCAGAAACTCACTAACCGATTTAAAAATGAATATCTATACAGGAATAAAAAAGATGAAATTTGATAAAAGTATCCTTACCCCAAAAAAATTAATTGAATTACGAGATGCCACTAATCTGACAGGTCAAGAAATAGCCGATGCCCTCGGTATATCTTTAAAATCTTGGCAAAACAAAATATCTGTCAATGATAACTCTAACAGTGGAAAATTGAAAAAATTGGAATACGAATTTCTCTTATTACTCTCCGATAAACATCCTGATTATGTTTTGGTTAAACGCGATAAAAAAAATGATTTTTATCAATAATTTTTCTGATAATTAATTCTTATGTAATTGATTAAATCGTGCTTTCTTATCGTACAATATTTTTCGTTTCCCAAACCAATCTTGATGAAATGTTAATCACAATAACTGTGGATAACCTTGTGATCATGACAGAGAAAAACAGTGCTAATGGTTGTTTATTGAGTTAGTATTTAATTTGTATGATATTTGAACAACGCATAACTATGTTAAATGTCATAATAATGGTTTAAAAGGTGTGTAAAAAACTTGCTCGTTAGCCCCTTTGGTGTTAATATTGTAGTCAATAAACAGGTAGCTGATAGTCAGCAGCCTATCAACCCCAAGAGGATGAAAAATGACAACCATCACTATGAATACACATAACGCGATTAAATCTCTGAAAGCATCTGGTATGGATGAGGCGCAAGCTGAGAAAATTGTAGAAATCATTGCAGATTTGCAGAATGTGAGCGCGGCGACAAAAGAGGATTTAAAGCAGACTGAAAATAATCTAAAAGCTGATCTGGTAGCCATTAAAAGCGATATGGATTGGCTGAAAAAATTGATCGTCACTGTTGGGATTGCGGTTGTCATTGCAGCCATTAAATATATTTTTATAGGTTGATTCATGTATGGGGCATATTGCCCCACATTTAAACGGAAGATATATGCGTCTAATTAAAAATTACATACCGCCTTCAACAAATGATTTAGCTGATCTGAAATTTAGATTGCAGTTTACAGGGCAGAAAATGGCTGAATTAGCGGGAGTATCTAATAGTAACCAATGGCGAAAATATACAGGCGGTGAAAAACCGAGAGAGCTTAATTTGCACATTTTATTTTTTATTGCGGCGCAATTGGTACTGGATGATGAAAATTTATCCCGTATTTTAAATGAAATGAACAGGCTAGGCGCAGAGTTTGATAGATTGAGCATTGAAGATAAATTATGATTGCGAAGTAATCAATGAAAAAATAAAATCCGAATTTAATTTTTCAGATTATCAAAAAGATCGGATCTAGAAGTTTTATAATGTGTCTTCAAATGTTGAAGATGGTTTTTATAAAGAATCTGAACTAAAAAAACTAATAAAAAGTGATAGTATTTATAGTAATATAAAAAGTTAGGTAATAATATTGTGTTCTCGTCTCTGCACTGCATGACTAATCTAGTGGTAAAAAAGTGATAAAGAAATAGTAAAATACATTGATCTTATGCCCGATTTCGGGCATAATGATTTTATCGAAATGGGGATAATTCCCTACCACTGGCGCCAATAGGCGGGAGAGTTAAAATGTCAGTATTGAAAAATAAATCAATTGATATTCCTGTAAGTCTAATTGATACATTATTTGTGAATTTTAAGAATATTGAATTTACTTTTTTTTCGATTTTGACCTTTGCAAAAAGTGATGAGATTGATGAATGGAAACAAGCATTAAATTCACTTTTGAATGATAATGCGTTTATTTTAGTACGTGAAGGAACTCTGTCAGACATATATAGACTTAACGATTCACATTCTGCAATTAAACGACTTATTATATAAGTCTATTATTAGAATGGATAATCAGGCAGGGATACTGCCTGATATTAGGAGACAATAAGTGATTAATCCAAAAGATGTACACCCAAAAGATCTAGTATTTTTTCAACGCTCTTTATCGCGTTCCGATCAGGATATGGCTGATATGTTGGGAATTAGTGCGAAAACGTGGATAAACAAACGTTCATCAACGTCTAGAGCAATAAGAAAGCAGTTGTTAAGCCCTGCCGAATGCGAGTATTTTATGCTATTAACAGGTAATCATTCCCAATATTATTTAACTAAAAATAATAAATGATCTAATTAAAATATTTTTAATTAAATTATTTTGGATTTTCTACCACTAAACGCCAATTGGCGGGAGTTTAAAAATGACAGACAAAAAAGCAACTTCATTAGATCAATTGTCACGCATTGATAAAGAAGCGGTAAGATCAAGAAAAACATTAATGCTTGATCTTAATTTACTTGAGTTACCAAAAAATCTAAATATTCGCTATGCAGGTCTTGGTTTTGATGAATACTGGGCGCAACCTCATGTAAAAGAATATGTATCAAAACTGGCTCGTGACTACGCAGAAGGTGATATTTTTCCGCCTATTGTTGTGAGTTTTAACCCTGAAACACAGAAAGCGATTATCATTGATGGTGCGCATCGATACTTAGCTATTAAAGAAGCCAATGAAAATTTAGGCGCTGAGATTGTTCGCCATGCGGTTACTGATTCGAAAGGCGATGAGGCCAAAAACATTTTATTGATGATAAACACAGGCCAACGGCTAGATGTCAGCGCTGTTGAAATTGCTGAAGGTTTAGCACGATTAGATGTTTTCGGGTTTTCAGTAGAAGAAATTGCACAAAAAGTGGGTAAAACCGTTCAATATGTTTACTACATGAGAAGAGTGAACGGCTTGTCGCTTGAAACAAAAAAATTGATACGGCAAAAAAAACTAACTGTTGCTAAAGCCTTGCAAGGTGATACGCCTAAAAAGTATTCACCTCCGAGAAAGACGATTACAAAAATTCTTGATATTGTGGCAGAGGCACAACCTGAAATTGATGGTGATTCGGTAAACGTATCTATTCCAATAGAGCTGTATAAACAGTTATTTGCACCTGAAATTGACTTGATAAATGACATTGTAAGTGACTGATATAGCATATAAAAGAGTGACTTGTGTTCAGGTCGCTCTACTTAAAAGGTAAACCTATGGATTCAAGTTATCAGCCCATCTATAGACGATTAAAGGGGAATACATTTAGTGAGGGATTTTCGATTTTTTATAATGGTGAAAAATATAAACTAGTCTTTCAAAAATTTAAACGGGATCAAGTTTCAAAATCAGATAAGAAAAAAGGGATAAAACCTAAGCGAAAACTACTGATGGAAAGTAATTTTTTTTTTACTACATTAGAAAATATAGAGTTCTCACAATTACCCTGTAAGACGTTATCAAAAGAATTTTGCGAAAAATTTAACATTATTTGGAAGTGAAAACAATGTTAATAAATATACAAGGCGTGAAATGAGACGTAAAAAATTTGGTATAAAAAGTAAATTAATTCATACTGATATAAAATTATCGAATTTTCTGGATAAGGAGGATGAACACAATCAGATTATTATTACAAGTATAATGTTTGCGTTTTTTCTGTTTGAATATTATTATATTTTACAATGTTTGTTTTTGGTGATGGTTTAGGAAGATAAAATGAAAAAATCAATACAGGGAAGGATGTTTTTGTATATGGGTTTATGAAAAAGGGAAGAAAGAAAAGCCATTATTTATTTTAAAACTAGGCTTATTGTTTTTATCTGAATCTGAATCTGAATCTGAATTTAATTTTTCAGATTATCAAAAAGATCGGATTTAGAAGTTTAATAATGCATCTTCAAATATTGAAGATGGTTTTTATAAAGAATCTGAACTAAAAAAAATAATAAAAAGTGATAGTATTTATAGTAATATAAAAAGTTAGGTAATAATATTGTGTTCTCTGCACTGCATGACTAACCTAGTGGTAAAAAAGTGATAAAGAAATAGTAAAATATATTGATCTTATGCCCGATTTCGGGCATAATGATTTTATCGATACGGGGATAATTCCCTACCACTGGCGCCAATAGGCGAGAGAGTTAAAATGTCAGTATTGAAAAATAAATCAATCGTTATTCCTGTAAGTCTAATTGATACATTATTTGTGAATTTTAAGAATGTTGAATTTACTTTTTTTTCGATTTTGACCTTTGCAAAAAGTGATGAGATTGATGAATGGAAACAAGCATTAAATTCACTTTTGAATGATAATGCGTTTATTTTAGTACGTGAAGGAACTCTGTCAGACATATATAGACTTAACGATTCACATTCTGCTATTAAACGGTTTATTATATAAGTCTATTATTAGAATGGAAAATCAGGCAGGGAACTGCCTGATTTTAGGAGGTAATAAGTGATTAACCCAAAAGATTTAGTATTTTTTCAACGTTATTTATCGCGTTCCGATCAGGATATGGCTGATATGTTGGGGATTAGTGCGAAAACGTGGGTAAATAAGCGTTCATCCATGACTAAATCAATAAGAAAGCAGTTAAATTGTTAAATTTAATTACAACCCTATAAATTGTAACACAGCAAGATTTTCGTATTGGTGTTTGTGATTAACGCTAGTCCACTTTTTAGTGGGCTATGATATATTTAAAAAAACGAATCATAAGGTTAATAAAACATGAAATTAAAATTATTTGTAACATTAATATTGTTTTTTTTTACAAAAGAAACTTTAGCGGATAATAACACATACTTGATCTTGAAAAATTCACTATCATATGGGTTTGCAAATATTTCCGTTACTGAAATTTCTGATCTCCCCACTTGCGAAATTTTAAGAATTAAATTATTGAAAAGTGAAAAAAAATTAAAAGCAATATGTTTGACTATTACAGATGAAGAGAAAGAAAACCAAGATAAATTTATGAAAAATAAAAATCGGGATTAGGTGTTGGCAATCCACGTCTGATGAGTAAGTATTAAATACTTAGAGTAAGAAAAGGCTAAAAAAAATGGGAATGTTTGATGAGGTGCGGGCAATCAATATTTCGCACAAAAATTTTTATCAGAGTCATAGAAACTACATTTTCCAGACAAAAGATCTGAAATGTGATGGATCGGAATACTGTGTATTCAATGGCGATCTGTATCAAGAAGTAGACAACAAATAGAACTGGGACACCAACGGCATTTTGCCAAAATCGGCAAAATGTCGCCTGTACTGCGCTAACTGTCCAAATAAATTTGTCCAGTAAGCTTCGCAGAGCCGCGTAGCGTCTCTGTCCTGTCGGATAACAAGTGATGTTTAAAACGAATTAATACCCTCGCTTTATCTTTCTTTTGTCTCCGAACCCCATACAAAAGCGCTAGGCGAAGGGCTTTTCGAGTTGAGAACGATGGGTACAGATATTGCGAGAGGTATTTGGGTTTATCAATCAGGCCGTAAGATAGTTATCTTGCGGGTATTTATTAAAAAATCGCAAAAGACCCCACAGTCTGAGATAGAGTTAGCTAAGAGTCGATTAAAGGAGATTCTTAAATGAAATTGAAAACACATAAAGCGTTAGCGGATAAATGGATGAACGATCCAGAATTCAGAGCGGCTTTAGAAGAAGAAAACAGAAAAGAACGGTTACAAGAAACCTTGCAACAATGGCGCGCATATAAAGGGTTAACCCCTCAAGAGCTGGCTAGAATTATGGGTGTTAATGTCTCTACCGTTAGCCGTATGGAATCGAATGTAGATAAGGCCAGTATCAGCACATTAGCGCGTTATGCAAAGGCGTGTGGTGTTGAAAATCCCATTATTGCGTTATAGAAAATTTGAAAGGGCTTAATAAAGCCCTTTTTTATTGAGTTGTTTTAATTTTATATTTTAAATCGAGTATTCAGTAAATAATGCTTGCTAACTCCTTAAATAAGGAGTGTATTATCACCATACCAACACAGGAAAACCCTAAATAAACCTATAACAGCCGAACGGCTAGGAGTTAAATATGAATATGGCGGAAGTTTTGGCAAAAAAATATAAAAATAAATGTTCTGAATTGTTATTAAAGGCAAGGTTTTTTAAAAACAAAAAATCACTGCATGATGAATTTATCAAACGCTCATGGAAAGCAAGGCAGGAATACCAGTTATGGGAGAGTAAATACATGGAGTTAACATCATATGAAAAACTTTATGCATTTATTGAATATCATTATTTATCAAGAAAGTTTAAATCTGATAGTGATTACACCAAAGGTCGTGAGAAAAGAATCGTTGATTCATATATGGAAAGTCTGAAAAAAGAAGGTGAGGCATTTATAACGCGCCATGAAAGTATAACGGGAAAAAATATTTATTTTTATGCAGATCTGAGTATAAAAACTGAAAATAGGTTCAATCAAGCTATATAAAGATGTGATACACATTTTTAATCTAATAGAAGGCGGGGAATCCCCGCTGTAGATTAAGTTGAATAAATTGTAGGGAGATCAATATGTCAGTATTTGATTACGAAGTTCGTGGCTCAGATAAGGAGAGAGAAGACCGCTTGTCTCGTCAAAATATGGAGAAAGACAGACAGCAAGTAAAATTAAATTTTTTAATTTTAAAAAAAGAAAAATTCATTCAAGATTTTATGTTTATAATGAATGAATGGAAAAAAATAGATATCATGGAAAATGACATTTGGGAAGAAAGCTTGCGCTCCAACCTTGATTATGATTTTTATAAAAAAATGACAAAAGCAGCTATAGGTAGGCGTCAATTGGTTAAGGAGTTAATTGTTAAATTTAATTATAGACCTATAAGTTGTAACCCGAAAATGTTTTCATATTGGTATTTGTGACCCCACATTTAGTGCAATGCTAAAAATCACAAAAGCACTGGGGTTAAAACTTCATTTTACAGGGGCGTAATGCCCCATTTTTGTAAATGGCATTAAGATAAAATTTAGTAGAAAATAAATAATTGCTATTTTTTTATAAATTGAAAATGGTATAATAGTTATCGTAAATAAAAAACAATCTTTCTAAGGGGTAATTGTTATGGAAAAGCTAATGCATCGTGAACATATGATTATCAAAAAAACTAGTTGATTCTATATTATCTAACAAAGATTTAGCTATTTGCGTACGTGACGAAGAATATGTTTCAGTAAAAACTACGAGAAACAAAGAAAAAATATTATCAGCAATGAAAGCCCCTATCACTTTAGCGTGTATAGAGTAACCTATCGTTTTGCGATTCAGTCCTTTGATTCGAATACGATGAGTTAAATTCGTTCTCTCTTATCACTAAAAATCAGGAAGTTTACTACAATTAACCATTTAATACATGACCCGCAGTTTTTTATTTAATCAGGTTATAAAAAATTACTTTTTATAAAATTAATTTCATTTTGTATATTTTTTAATGCTTTTTCATACTTCTGATTTTTTTCTACGATTGTTGCAATAATCATATCATGATCAATTTCACTGCAATTATTTTTATATGAATTCAACAACTTTTCAGCAGTATTGTCTTCTTTAATGTAGAAATAGTACTCTGGAACGTCCAAAATTATTGCAATTTGACATATCAATTCATAAGTGGGACATATTTCGCCCCGTTCATATCGGCCAATTTTTTTTCGAGCCATCTCTGGATCAGTGATCCCTAACCGTTGTCCTAAAGTTTGTTGTGACAATCCCTTGATTTTTCTTGCTGTTCTTAGCCGTTGTGGTTTCATAAGTCTAGACCTATCATTCATTTTGTTCTTGACTATTTTTTACCATCGTCCCACAATAAGTATCAGACCCATAAAGTGACTCATGAGTCATAAAGTGAGTCTTTTGAGTGCATTTTCCTAAACCTAAAATTGTTTTCCATCAGGGGAAATTTAATTTAGTACGGTTATTATAAACCATATTTTTCCCTTATATAGCTATCCGATTATGCCCCATTTTTTTGGGGTTTTTTTTGAAAATTCTAGTGGAGTTAAGATAATGATAGAAGAGATAGGCACTATTAGTATTCTAGATATTAAAAATAAACTCATAAATTTAAATTGGGGAAACAATGAGACCGACGAGATAGAGATAAATGTTGATGAGATTAGGGTTTTGAGTGAAAATATTTATAATATTATTGAATCTTATTCAAATAATCTTCGTACTGGTATTGGTATGGCATGTATATATTTATTATTAACTGAATTTCGGAGTGATGTTGATGATGTGAGTCTTACGTTTACTAAATATAATGTCACTGCGATTTTTTTAATGGATAAATTTCTGATAAATGCAAATTTCAATATGCTTAACGTTATAAATTAAATCGAGTTAACTAAATCAGAGGAGATACACGCTAAAGTGATAGGGGCTTTCATTGAGCGTGAGTACTATTTTTTGATATTAAATCTAATCACTTAACACATGACAAGATAAAAAGATGGTTAAACGCATTAATGATTTGATAAAAGATATTAAAAGAGATCCTTTTCACGGCATAGGTAAACCAGAGTCATTAAAACATAATTTAACGCGATGCTCGACTTTTAGGGTGAGTTGAAATGACATAGGAAGACATTACGCTTCCTCGCCCGTTCGCTCCCTACGGTCGGTCACTTGGCTGTGGCGAGCGTTATGGTTTAAGGGGAATGTATTTAAGGCGTTGTTCTTCATCTATAATGCTTATTTTGCGAGATAACATGCATGGCCACAGTAGAAGTAAAATGTCGATTTTGTCACCAGACGAAGGACGTTAAAAAACATGGTATTGGAAAAGGTGTGCACCAACGTTATCGTTGTTTATCCTGTCATCGTACTTTCCAGCTCGATTATTCTTATCGGGCTTGTCTGGGCTAAATATTGACAGCCCCAAATACAAGCTAATGGACTCTCGTTTAAATGCTGTGAAAGAAGCATTAAGGAGATTGCATGTACATTCAGTGTGAGTAATTTGTTACTATTCAATTATTTTCTGTTAAAATCTGTTATGTTAGTTTTTAATCAGAGGTAACCTTAGAAAAATAACTGAACTATAAGGAACGCAAATGAAAAAATTGCTATCTCTTTTTATCGCTACGAACTTGGTCTGTTTCAGTACTTCAAGCCATGCAGAAGATTTGTTACAAATTTACAAACAAGCGAGAGAAACTAACCCAGGATTGCTTAAGGCGTTAGCTGATCGCAATTCGGTTTTTCAAGGGATTAACATAGCCCGTAGCCCGTTATTACCAAAATTAGAATTGGATACAAACGTTACATATAAAAAAAAATTTCGCAATAGCAGACAAGAAAGTTATAGCCCCGATGCGGGTTTAACTTTAGAACAAACGATTTTTGATATGTCTAAGTGGAGTAAACTGAATCAGGCTGAAAAGAACGCTAGCATTGCCAATATCAATTACCAGAACGCTCAACAACAGTTAATCTTGGATACCGCTAATACCTATTTCGATGTTCTATACAAAATTGATTCACTAGTCCATACAGAAGCGCAAAAAGCCTCACTATATCGACAACTGGATCAAGCCACTCAACGTTTTAATGTTGGGTTGATTGCTATTACTGATGTACGAAGTGCTCAAGCTAAATATGATGCTGTTTTAGCTCAAGAGATTTATGATAGTAATGAATTAAACAATTCTTTAGAAAAATTACGTCTGATTACCGGAATTCATTATTCACAATTGGCATCATTAAATATTGAAAATTTCAAAATAAGTCAACTAGAATCTATTGAAGACATACTAAAAGAAGCTGAAATTCGCAATCTAAGCCTGTTATCTGCACGCTTGATGCAAGATTTGAAACAAGAACAGGTAAAAGATGCAAAAACAGGATATATGCCAACTGTTACTTTATCGACAAATACAAGTGTCGAGAATATATATAAACGTAATGGATCAAATATAAATGAATATAATGGTACTAATTCGGCCAAAATATCATTATCTCTTCCATTTTACAGTGGAGGTTCAACCAGTTCTAATATTGAACAAGCCGAATACAATTTAGTTTCCAGTACACAAAATTTGGAAAATGAGTATCGTAAAGTAATTCAAAATGTACGTTCTTCTTACAATGATATCACCGCGTCTATTAGTAAAATTGAAGCCAATAAACAGGTTGTTATTTCATCCGAAAGCTCATTAAACGCGATGCAAGCAGGTTATCAAGTAGGAACTCGAACTATTGTTGAAGTGCTAAACGCTACTACTAAGTTGTATCAGGCTAAACGGGATCTGTCACAAGCTCGTTATGATTATTTACTCAGTATATTAAATAATCGTCAAGCGCGTGGTACGTTAAATTATAAAGATATTTTAGAACTAAACAACTTATTGGGGGAAAAAGTTCTAACATCATCCAATAGTATTATTAAATAGGTGAAATCACCAACAATTTAGTATTGTGTAATATGTTATAGTTTGATATAAAAAGGCCATGTGAAAACATGACCTTAATCATTATTAAAAATAAGATAGCTTAACCTCTTATTTTATTCTCTAGTGTTGTTACAATTTCTTCTAATTTTTTGATTTCGTCGTTAGTATAGCTAGCACTCATATAAGCTTGATCAGCAGTACGTCGTGCATTGTCAGCATCACGTTGTGCCCCATTAGCATCACTTTGAGCATAAAAATCTGTACCAGTACAGTTCATAGATAACCTCTTTATTTATTTTTAAAATAATTTATGATATGGAATTTAATATTAACTTCTTAAACTTCAAATGAAGTTGAATAAGATATTTTAATATTATATTTTTTTCTGTAATTCTTCTATACGTATTTTTAATTTTTTGACTTCTTCGCTAGAATATATAGCACTCATCTTCGCGTTGTCAGCAGTAAATTGCGCCCTGCTAGCAGCACTTCTTGCCCACATAGCATCACTTCGAGCAGTTCTATCATCACAGTTCATAGATAACCTCTTTATTTATTTTTAAAATCATTATGAATGTCATTCATAAATTATGATATTGTATATTAATTATTTAAAATAAAATAGTTTAACTTTTTATCTTATTTTCTAATGATTCTACACGTTGTTTTAGTTCTTTGAGTTTTTTGTCGGCATAATTAGCTTCCGATGCAGCTTTGGTAGCAGCACTTTCTGCCAAGCTAGCACTACTTAGTGCCATTCTAGCAGCACTTTGTGCAGAATAATCGGTACAGTTCCAACAGTTAGACATAGATAACCTCTTTATTTTTTTCTTTAAAAAATCACGATGAGTGTTATTCATAGTGACAGTATAAATGAATGTGAAATTCATCTGTGAATACATTAACTAGTTTTGATTTTTATTTAAATCAAAGTTCTTTGTATGAAACTTGATACAATTGCTTTTAATTACCTAAAAAAAACATTATTTATATTCTTAAATCTATTTTAATTGTGACAGGGTATTTTTAATGGTGTTAAATATCTGTTCATATTGCTCTATTTTAGATATTTTGTCTGTGAGTAATGTTAAGAGTGATTCTCTTAACTCTTTGTTTTTATATAAAATTAAAACTTGTTCAGCGAATAAATCATCTTTTATATATAAATAACACTCTGGTATATCTAAAATTTCCGCTAATTCACACACAATATCATACGGTGGAACTACTATCCCCCTCTCATAACGATAAATTCTCATTTTCGCAAAATCAGCATTTTGTTGATTCTCGCCCAACGCTTCGCCTAACTGCTGCTGAGTTATACCTCGTGCTTTTCTAGCTGCTATCAATCTTTGTGGGTTCATACAAAAACTTTATTAAATAAATAGTTGACCAAGTACTAACATTGATTTAGATTCTTATAAAGTATCCATATTATGTATATTTAATTACTTATATTCATGATGTGAATATTTTATGGATGTAAAATTGAATCACTTAGCTATTTAATAATCATGTTATTGCTCCCTTCCTCCTTTTTATTGGAGGGTATCAAAAAATATAAATTAGAGAGAGTATTATATGTTGAAATATAATAAATTTCACAATTATAACACATGTTATTTTATTGCTGTTAAATTAGCAACGTTTCCATGGAATGATTCAATATCGAAACTAAAAAAAAATGTGATAGAGTTTATTAATTCATTTGGAATGCATAAATATTCTATTGCTACATTGAGCGTGCATGTTTTATATAATGCTATTTTCAAAAAAAAACTACATGAAATTAAATTAGATTTAAAAATGATACGAAAATTAAAAATTATTATTATAATTATTGTTAATTACGTAGATCCTGTTTATTCAATATAGAAATATTGACCACTTATAATTATAAGTGGTTTATATTCTTCAATTTCTGAATGAACAAAATTAAATCATGGTATCACTGCATTCATTTAACTTCACCAAAGTATAAAGATTATTCAGTTTGTGTCAGGAAAGAAAAAGATCGTTTAATCATTCACGGTTCAATTGATACCAGTTTGTTTAGTACTGCTGATCATCAATGCACAGTTTCAGATAAACGAAAACCCGAACAGATAGCAAGAGATATCACCCGAAAAATTTTAAATCATCTTGATGAAGAAATTCAAGAATACAAAAAAAATATTGAAGAGTATGAGATCGAAAAAGAGAAGGAGCGGATTCTAAAAGGGATGATTTCAAGGTTTGGTTCGTTGACACCACATTATAACGCTTTTACAGGTTTTAATACGGTGAATAAAATTTATGGTTTTGTTGAAAAATACTCACGTAGGCGTGATGATTATAATCTAAAAATTAAAAATCTAACAACTGACCAACTGATAAAAATCATTGGATTTATAACAACACTTTGATTATAAAGCCTTTAACATTCGTTAAAGGCTTAAAGAGGTTATATGAAGCAAATATACATGACGAGATCAGGAGGGAGCGTTAGAAGTATACTTACGGTATACAGCGATGGAACAAAATTTAAGTTGCATTATCTTATTCTAGGCCGAACTAATCCAACAAAAGCAGAGAAAGCAAAAGGCGTAAAAAGTCAGCGATTCGAAATATTAAATAATGAGTTTTTATTTGATAGTGTAAATGATATCAATTTCATTATGTTACCCGTTCAGAAACTCACTAACCGATTTAAAAATGAATATCTATACAGGAATAAAAAAGATGAAATTTGATAAAAGTATCCTTACCCCAAAAAAATTATGGACTACTTGATGCCTTTCAATCAAATGAAGCAACAGGTCTTACTGTCAGCTTTCCAGAACATTCCCATATTAAAGATTGAAAAATAATTAATTTTTACTCTAAACAGGGACACCGGAGGCATTTTACCGAAATCGGCAAAATGTCGCCTGTACTGCGCTAACTGTCCAAATAAATTTGTCCAGTAAGCTCCGCAGAGCCGCAGAGCGTCTCTGTCCTGCCGGATAACAAGCGATGTTTAAAATGAATTAACACCCACGCTTTATTTTTCTTTTGTCTCCGACCGTCAGGCTTTCGAGTCGCAGCTCGTTTCGTTAAGGGCGGGCTTTGCAGGGAGGGGTTCTGTGCTTTATGTAAGGCACTCAGTCGCCTTTTCAGTCATGCCTTGCGTCATTTCCTTCAAATGCTCCGCTTCGGGGCGTATCGGCGTTTATATGCCTTTTTAGCCATATTTCGCCCCTTATCTGGTGATTACGGAATTTATAACATCAGCCTGATTTATCAAGAATAAGTAAAAATAATGCTTGATGACTCCTTAAATAAGGAGTATATTATATCTATACCAACACAGAGAAATTCTAAAAACCATAACAGCCGAACGGCTAGGAGTTAAAAAATGAGTTGTTTTGTTATTAACAATAAAACTGCATCAAGTATTGTTACTGCATTAATTGAATTAAATTATATCCATAATACAGAAGCTCAATGTTTTTTAAATATGGTAATGGATTTGAATGATAGGGCTTATTATTCAGGTTATAAAAATGAGGATGAAATTATTTTCACTAAATATAATTTTATCAAACAAAATACAAATGTTTCTCAACATGATGAACATTTAGCTATCATGCAAATGATTGTTAATATCGCTTGTTATTTTTATCAAGTTTGTGGGTTTGACGGCTATCAAGAAACGCTGGTTTATAAAACACTAAAAATTGCTCAAGATGAAATGCTCAACCATTTTAAAGAATGGTTAATAGAAAATCATTATTACACAAGAGAAGAAGTAAAAAACAAAATGTATTATGAGTTGCCATTTAGTAGTAAAATGCAATGGGAACTTTCATAATTAATGTTAAAAATCCCCTTGAATCATTTCAAGGGGAAATACCAAAACCATAACAGCCGAACGGCTAGGAGTTTTAAAATGATCAAAGTAAATTACACATATCCAAATAAATTTAAATTCACTTTCGATAAAATTGATTTTGAAAATTGTGTCGTAAATCTATTTCAAACAAAAGCCATTTTAATTGAAAGCAAATCCCAATTAGAAGCAACTTTAAAGCAATTGGCTAAACAGCAAGATATTGATGTGAATGATATTTATATGGAAGTGGTTATTTGATTTTTTTATTAGGCTAGGGAAAACCCTAGCCACCTACAAGGTAGCATGAAAAAAATTGATAAGGAGGAATAAAAAATTAAATTTGAAAAGTGGTGCTAGGTTGCTCCAACAACTTAGCACCGAGACAATCATTTTTTGTAGAGATTAAAATCATGTCAAATGAAATGATAACAGTCGCAAAATTTTTCGCAAGAGGTTTTGAAGTGACCTTCCCACTCATGACAATGAAACAATTGGGTGAATTTATTCATCTTGTTAAACAGGAACGTCTATCACTACCAATAAAAAATTAGTCATTTAACTAAGGGGCAAATGCCCCTTTTTGTAGAAACTATTGAGATAGGAAAACTTAGTAGCAAAAAATTGCTACTTTTTTTATTTCTAAATTTTAAATATTTTTACCAAAGAGTCAGCCGTTTTTAGCATGCTTGGCATTGAGCCAACCATGCTAAACAGAGTTATCCACCGAATTATTTTATTGTGGGTACGGCTTCGCTCCGCTATCGCCTACCCATACGTTACGAACTATCCAGCTTTTTAGGGCTGAATAGTTCTACTCAATAAAATGAATTCCGTGGATAACTCAAACCGCCACGCTGCATTTGCTGGCTAACGCCAGCGCAGCAAAGGATGTTTTAATTCACAACAACTCTTTTAATTTTCCCTGATTTCAAATCTTGATAATGCTTACTGATTAGTAAAGCATAGTCATAGCG
The DNA here is from genome assembly GCF_002632755.1 of Xenorhabdus ishibashii. Taxonomy (NCBI): domain Bacteria; kingdom Pseudomonadati; phylum Pseudomonadota; class Gammaproteobacteria; order Enterobacterales; family Morganellaceae; genus Xenorhabdus; species Xenorhabdus ishibashii. Next base: position 47,178 of record NZ_NJAK01000003.1, read on the forward strand.
ATTCTTTATAACATAGTCTTCATTTTTCATTCCCGCATTGTACATTCCCACAGACAGCCATTTTTTACCATACATATCAAAATTTCTTTTCAAGAGCATACTCCCGACAAAGATATTTAAACACGGTTCATTGATTAACCTTTTTTTTGTGAGAGTAGGGTATTCTCGTTTGATACTGCGTAATGTTTTTGTGTTGATCTGCATAATGCCAAAATCTACATTATTATTAATCGCATTATGTTTGAATCGGGATTCTTGCCATGCTATAGCCCTGATATAATCCGGATCAATTCCATAATACCTACCTGCATCTTCAAAACAATCAGCGAGAACAGTACTACTAAAAGATAAAATGAAAGTAAAAACTATTTTTTTAAAAATTTGATTAGGCATACTTTCGCCCCTTTAAATTAGAAGCACTTCGTTTAACCCGAAAACCCGTATAGATTAGCGGAAAAAAACGAATTTGCCAATTTGTGTATTTTTAAATACACACACCATACACAAAATTGATTTTTGTATGTATATATATGAAAGTATAGTGTTTTTTATTTAAATGTTATGTTTATGTTAAATTTTCATGGATTCCAATTATATATATATAGAATCCATTTGATTTTTTTATGGTTAAATGGTTTATTTGTATGATATTAAATAATTTTTTAAATTAGGACTCCATGTGGACGCCAAATAGACTCCATGCGGAGTCTATTTGATTTTTTTTTATTATATTGATATAAAATGATATTTTGTTTTCAAGGATTCCAATTTAATGATGTTTGGAATCCAATTGGGTGGGTGATATAATGTGTTTTTATAGTAAAATAATGTAAATTTAGGAATAGATAGATGCAAGATTCAGATGGTTATCAAGATCAGAGAAAACGACTTTCTTTAAAAATACCCAATAAAGTTTCCGCTACTATTGAAAAAATCATAGAGCACCGTATTAATAATGGAGATGATGATCTCCCTATTAATCGAACTGCTGTAGCCATTGAAATGATGGTGATAGGTGCTCAAGTTTTAAAAAAGAGTTTAGAAGACTCATCAGATGTACAAAAAGCTTACACAAAGGAATTTGAAACTGTTGTCAAACTTATTTTATCGTGTGAGTATTTTTCACGTATGGCAGCCTCTAATTCTGGGGAAATAGATTATTTAAAGAATTCGGATGAGTTAATTGATTTAAGAAAACGGTGGGCTGATGCAGCTAAGGAACTACTTTCATAACATTTTTCTATTTTAGATTGCTTTTTCTTTTTTCTAGTACAAGGAAACAAAGATCATAATTATCTTTGTTTTCCACATTTTCCAATAAATAGTATTCATTACCCAAAATACAAAGATACTCTTTTTTTTGTAGCAATTTTTCAGGAGCCACGCCGCAAATAACAGAGTTTCTTTTATCTAAAAAGACACTAAAACTGTATATAATGAAAGAAATATTTTTAACTAATGTTTTTTTCTTTAAATTAGGTAAATCACTTTTGAGATCTGAAATGCTATCGTAGCAAGGGATTTCTATGGTTTTATCTAAAAATATTTTTCCAATTCCATTTGCTAACCATTCTGGATTAATTCCTAATCCTAAAGCTATTTGATATGTATAGAAAGATTTTTCTACATCATTAGTCAATATGTAACTAATTGTTTGTGGTGAAAGGTTTGTTAAATTAGCGACATCTTTTTGTTTTATACCTAATTTATTTATGATCATTTTCAAACGATTAGAAACAGTTGGCATTTTTTTTCTCTTTTAAAAAAGTTAAAAATAGAGTTTTACACTAAATCTAAATTAATTTAAGGGAGGGAGCCATATTTTTTTGTGTATGTGATGTGTGATTGATTTTTTATCAAGCTACTTGTTTACTTTTGATTGGAGTTAAGTAAAATATATTTTGATGAATCACTATCTAAACAATTCTTTTCAACAAATAATAAAAGGAATCATGAAATGAATGCAGTAGTTTTAAAACAAAAAATCAAGAAATTTTCTAAAAGCAAAAATACTATCACGATTATGACATTTTTTGTCTTGGGTGCACTAATGATGCTGTTTCCCAGTTTACAAGCCCATGCAGATGATCTATTTGCAGGCGGTAAAGAACAAATCAAAGATTCATTTGGTAAAGGTTCTACGGTTGTTTATGTTCTGTATTTAATTGAAATCATTGCTGCCATATATACATACGCCAGAACAAAAAATCTTGGCGTGTTTGTTGGCATCGCTGTGGTTATGATTTTCGTTAACGTTGTTTTTGGTTTAATATAAGGTAGAAAAAATGGATGGAAAAGAAAATCGTTATCTCTTTCCATCCACGCTAACAAACCAGCGGCGTGTGATGGGATTACCTATAGACGAGTTTTGTATTTATATACCTTTGGCGCTTGCCGGAATTTTTTCGAATCTATTTCTTTATTTTCCTATCTTAGCGATGGCCTATATTTCTATCCGTAAACTAAAAAAAGGAAAAGGAAGCTGTTATCTACTCAATTTAGTGTATTGGTTTTTACCAAAAACAATGGCAGATTTTTTTATTAGAGCCTTGCCAGCATCTTATAAACGATATTGGATTTCATAATTATGGATATAAATTTAAAAAAATCGTATGAGAGAACGTTGGCGATATCTGCCATTGTTTTAGTTTTTATGACAATTTTATCTTTGGGTTTCAATTATAAACTGTATTCTGACTATAGAGTTCTTGTTAGCCAGTTAGTGAGCAATAAACAAATCATCATTAAACCAATGGTTAATGATGATGAGGGATTTTCATTTAAAGGTAAAAGAGGAGATGCGCGTTATCTTCGTTTAATGGGATTAAGCTTCATTGGGTTAAGGCTTGATGTCAGTACACAAACGGTAGAACAAAGCCATGAAATATTGACAGGTTATCTTGATGAGGGTTTAAGGGAAAAACTGATCCCTGTTTTATCTCAGGAAAAGCAACGGTTAAAAATTAATAATGGCAGCTCTGTTTTTTATCCTAAAGAAATGAAGGTAAGCCCATCAAACGGAATTTTTGATATCACAGGTGATTTGGTATTTTATTATGGGATAGAAAGATCTGATCCAGTACCTAAGCACTATCAGTTAAGGATGGAAACTCTAAATGGGAATTTTAAACTCGTTGATTTCGTGGAGTTAGAAAAATGATTTTAAAATTAAAATGCATGATTGCTATTCCTTTGCTTTTGCTATCAAAAAGCATTTTTGCAGAATCAATTTCTATTGATCCCATGCAAAAAATAGAGACACAGATTAGCACGAAAGACCCCAATGTTATCTCTGTTTATAATGATAAGATAACATCAATTACGGCGAACAGTGGTAATATTTTAAGTAATAAAAAAACCACAGAAGGTAAAATTGTATTTACGACTAAAGCTACTAAAAGTTTCAATATCATTATTGAGACAGAAACGGGATTTACCTTTACCTTGATTGCTCAACCATCCGGCCGATTCAATGGTGCTTCTCTTACTGTATATAATAAACAGGCAAAAGGCGGAGAGGAAGCATTAAACTATGAGGAAAATAATCAAAGTTATTCAGGACTAATTACTGCTTCATTGACGCAAATAATGAAAGGAAAAACACCAAAAGGATTTATTGAGACTAAATCTGCTTCGATTAATTTATCTTCTGAGATTATTCAGTATCTGGATGTTAAAGGTGTGAATGCATGGAATGGACATAGTTTTGTTATCCAGCAATTCCGAGTGACAAATAAGACTATACATACGATTGAATTAAATGAACGCTATCTTTGGGAATATGGTGTTATGGCGGTTAGTTTTTCACCAAATGTAACTACTCTCAAACCCAATATGAGTGTGACCGCCTATGTTGTAAAAAAAAGGGGGTGAATCATGTCAAAAAACATTAATTCTTTTATCAAGAAGAATCAGCAAAAATTATTAACTGCCATTGGGATTGCTCTAGTTGTTGTTGTGACATCTATTTACTACATCAATAAAAAAATGACAGAAGACGCAACGGTACAATCTGAACCTCAATATGAAGACGAGTCAATTATAGAACCTAATTTAACGGGTGCTGTTCAAAATACTTTTAATAGTCGTGTTGATTCACAAGTCCTGACTGACTCACAAACAGTTGCTAGGGAAAGTCAACAAGCAGTAAAAGAATTAACAAAAGAATTTCAAGGATTAAAAACGCATTTAGATAAAAAAGATCGTGAAATCAATACGCTTAAACAAAAAATAGAAGAATTAGAAAAAGGCAATCACACGAATAGTACGACTAACCAAAGTCAACAACCTGCAACTAATAATGATAGCTCTACGATAGAACGTATAGGTGAGGGGCAATATGGGATCAGTGGGAGGCAGGTTAGCTACAGTGCGCCAAAACCTATACAGGGATTACTTGAAACTCAAAATTTTACCTACAGTCAGAAAGAAACAAAGAAAAAGGAAAAATATTACATTCCTTCGGGTGCATTCTCTAATGCCATTGTTTTAGAAGGGGTAGATGCTAACGCTGCTGTTACAGCAAAAGAAACGGATATGTCTCCGATGCAATTTAAACTAACTGGTTTATTACATTTACCACAAAATAAAAAACTGGATAAATTTAACGGCTGTTTTGTTACGGCAGGAGCTTATGGCGATATATCGAGTGAACGGGCTATTCCTCGATTACAACGACTATCTTGTGTTATCAATGATAAGCATATTGATATGGCGGTAAAAGGTCACGTTTCATTCTATGGAAAAAACGGAATTAAAGGTACTCCTGTTATGAGAAACGGGCAAGTCTTAGGCTTGGCCTTTACGTCTGGTGCATTAGGGAGCATTGGTAGTGCAGTATCTCAAATTGGTTCAACTTCTGTCGGCATTGGCGCAGAACATACTATATCTGCGGGTGAGGTTGCTCAACAAGCCGCCGGAAAAGGCGTACAAAGTGCTGCAAATAAATTAGCTGATTATTACATTGCCTTAGCTGAACAATATCATCCGATTATACCGATTGGTGCTGCTAACCGCGTTGAAGTCGTGTTTCAAGAGGGATTTTGGGCTGAATTCTTGGAAGATCAAGAAAGCGAAGATGAAATACAGCCAGAAGTTAATAAGCAGGCATCGCAGGAGTATCAGGATAACTCAGATTTACCCCCTGAATTAGTTAATCAATTGGGTGCTATAACAAATGGCAATCTTGGTGAGTTCGTTGCACCGAATAATAAGAGTCAATAATCATGAATAAATTATTAATAGCCATTATCCCTGTTATGTTATCTGGCTGTGCAGGAATGAATAGTGAATTTGAATTTAATAAACCCGCGAAAGACTCAGGTTATTGGATGCAACAAGCCGATGAAATGACAGATGTAACAAATAGTCACTTTACCAGCCAATCGAGTGTTAATAATAGCGGTATGGGAAAGTTTAATTTAGCCAACTATAAACTTATTAACATTACAAATATTACTTTACCAATTAAGTTTGTTAACGAAACGGTGAATATTTTTCGTCCCACATTAACTCCGATTAAAAGTAACGATAAATGGATAAAATCAAAACCTATCGCACTTGAGAGAACATCGACAATCACCCCAACGACAAGCACGATAGAACAGACACCAACGGTGACAACTATTTCAAGCGTGAATAATGTTGCTAATTGTACTCAAAAACGATGTTACCAAGAAGCGGGAGAACCCTTTACAACCCCAGCTCGAATTCAGCGAGTATGGCTAGCACCGTATGTTTCGCCTGACAGTAATGTTCATGTGGGTGAAATCGTCTATTTCGTGAGTGAAGAATCTAATTGGTATGGGGTGAAATAGATATCATGAAATTAGATGATATTAATATTTTAAAAATTATCAGTAATATTATTGGTGAGCGTGATACTTCATCAGAAACCGCTGATTATATGAAAGAACTTGATTATCCGCATATCAGCGATTTGTTACCTTGTATTGGCTATGATACAGATACTGAGTTATTTTTTAACAAAAATTCATTGGGATTTATTATTGAAGCTCAACCGCTAATCGGTGCAAACGAGAAAATTGTTGAAAGTTTAGACAGGATATTTCAAAACAATATACCTAGAGATCGCTATTTACAACTAGTTTTATTAGGCAGTCAATCCGTCAAAAGTGCCATTGAATTTGGTTTAAAAGATTTTTCATGGAAAGGATACCGGTCAGAAGAATGCAATGAATTAACCCGTTCTTTTTATTTTGATGCCGCTCAAAACACATTCAGGAATGCCGCCGATCATGCATTAACCCTACGTGATTATCGATTATTTTTCGTTTATTCGCAGCCTGTTAAACGGGCTGATGAAATGGAAATTATGAAAATAAGAGAAGTCAGACGTTCCCTTCTGAGTGGGTTAACCAGTAACAGTATTCATTGTCAAACTATCAACGTGAATATTTTTTGTGGATTAATGCGCGAAATCGTCAATTTTGAATTTGGTAAGCTCTCTGATTATTCACATGATTATCGCAATGATCGTTATTTAAACAAACAAGTTGTTGATAGAGGAACACAATACCTTGTAAAGCATAATTATATTGAGATATCGACCAATAATAAACGGGGAGAACGTCAAAAAACACGCTCAGTATCAATGCATCTTGATGCAAATCCGAGTGAACATTATTTATGGCAAAACGGTAATATCATTGCTGATTTAATGAACCCCGACAGAGGGATCACTTATCCGTTTATCATGACAATGACGTTACTAACCGAAGATCAGCAAAAAAGCACTGGTGAAGCTAACGCAAAGTTTTTGGGACTAGAAAAGAAAGCGCATTCGTCTTTTGCTAAGTTTGTGCCCGGCACAAAAAAAGAATTTGAAGAGTGGAAAAAACTCAGAATGAACCTGCTAAGTGGTAACACTGCCATTAGTCAGTATCATGTGGGTATTCGATTTTTTTGTCCTGATGATGATGATTTAATGTCTAGAGAGACTGAAAAGATTACTAAATCTTTTGAGAATCAGGGCTTAAAAATGATACGAAGCGACTTTATGCAATTAAGGGGTTTTCTGTCCACGATCCCTTTTGCTATATCAGATGATCCCAAATTGTGGAAGGACTTTTATACAACAGGTGCAATACTTCGGGCAGAAACATACCAAGCTGTAAACTTACTTCCTATCATTGCCGATAATAAATTAAGCCGTGCGGGTATTTTGCTTCCAAGCTATCGTAACCAGCTCGCGTTCCTTGATATTTTTGATGAGGATTTACCGAATACTAATTTTAATTGGTTTGAATCGGGAACGTCTGGTGCGGGTAAATCGGTAGTTTCTCAGGCTATCGGGCGTCAGGTTCTTGATAGAAACGGCATGTTATCTATTTATGATATCGGGGATTCTTACAAAGCATTTTGTCATAGCATGGGAGGAACTTATATCAATGGTTCTACATTACGTTTTAATCCCTTTGCGAATATTACAGATATCAGAATGAATGCTGAACGTATCAGAGATCAATTAAGTATTCTGGCAAGCCCTAACGGAATATTAGATGAAGTCCACGAAGCCTTAATTCTTGATGCTATTATCGAGCAATTCCCTCATTATCAGCAAGATATGCGGATTGATCATGTAGTAGATTATTTAAATACACACAGAAATAAAATTCATGCTCAACAAGCAACAAAAATCACTGACCGGATTGATGAAATTGTATATTTATTGAATAAATACACTACAAAGGGTATCTATGGACATTATTTTAATTCAAGTGACCCAACATTAAAAGATGATATGCAATTCGTTGTGACAGAACTGGGCGACCTGAGAGCAAACGGTGATCTGTTAATGGCGGTTTTATTTACACTGATGATTTGGTCTGAAAACATGATGTACCGGACTGAACGTAGTCTGAGGAAAATGAATATTATTGATGAGGGATGGAAACTACTCAGCGGTTCAAATCCAAAAATAAGAATGTTTATTGAAGAAGGCTATCGAACAGCCCGACGTCATAATGGTTCATTCGGTACAGTAACACAGTCAATTAGTGATAAAAATTTGAGTACGGCTGCATTAGCCGCTTATGATAATAGCAGTTTTAAATTTACATTAATGCAAGATGCAAAATCATTTGCAACATTTAAACAAAAAGAACCTGATACATTTAGTGATTATGAATTCGATTTAATTAAAAAATTTCCGCCCGCTAAAAGAGTTGGTTATAGCTCCTTATTAGTTAACGTTGGAGAATACAGTAGTTTTCATCGTTTAATGCTAGATCCATTAACGAATGAATTATTTTCATCAAAAGGTGATGATTTTACCTATAGGGAAAGAAGATTATCAGAAGGTGCTGATATTAAAGATATTTTATTTGAAATGGTAGACGCAAAAAGAGGTGAGTTTGTTAATTATTTAAGGGGCAAACATTATGAATAAAAAAATGATAGTGATTACACTCACATTAAATAGCCTTATATCGCTAATCAGTATTGGGGTTGCTCTTTATCTTTATCTCAATATCCCAAAATTTGTTAGTTTTGATATGAAAAACACAACTGACACATTTTTAAATCAAATGGCTAAATTAGATATTTCAAGTGAAGAACAGAAAGCGATGATGAAGAAATATGAGCGTAGCATTCATAGTGTTATTAATGAGCAATACAGTGAAAATAACACAATCGTTTTTGTTAAAGGTGCAGTCATGAGTAAGATAAATGATGAAACGCCAAAAATTAAAACGAAATTAGTCAGTAAAATGAAAGAGGGTAATAATGAATAAAAAAATTATTGTCGTCACTTTTTTTTTAACATTTTCATGTTCTGCCCTAGCTAAAGAGCTAGGGGCTGTTGGTAATGTATGGAAAATAAAAGAAAGAAATCTTACTACCGTCATGCAAGAGCGTTTAGCTAAAAAATTTGAAAATAAGTCAGAAGAAGAAATACAAGATGAGCTAAGAAAACGGGTTGAGGAAAGAGCGATAAGGCCGGATCGTGTTGAAGGTATTACCAAAGCAACCAAAACAGTAATAAAATATTTTGACCCGTCTTTTACGGTCACAAAAGATTTAACCGATCATAACGGCGTTGTATTTGCGAGGAAAGGGCAGATATTCAATCCGTTTGATATGAGTGGTTTTACACAAACCTTAATTTTTATTGATGGTGATGATATAGAACAACTTAATTGGGTGAATAATTTTAAACCTAAAACATTGCGTTCAAAAATAATTTTAGTCAACGGGAATATCAAAGATACCGAAACGCAATTAAAGAAAAAAGTTTATTTCGATCAATTAGGCGAATTAACAAAACGTTTTAATATTCAATATGTCCCCTCAATTATTGAATCAGCGCCCGATGAAAAGAAACTTAAAATTACGGAGATAGGGCTATGAAAAAACTCATCTCATTATTGGGTGTTATCATCACATTATTGTTTAGTCAAAAAGCTATAAGTGACAGTGTAAATACAAATAAAAGTAAAAATAAAGGTGCAATAGAGTGCGAAGGGCGATGGGTTAATCCTATTAAAGATATTTGCTGGAAGTGCATGTATCCTATGAGTATCGGAAGTGTCAAAGTCGGCGGGGGCAGTCAGGGATTAATGGATACACCTAACCCCAGCTCACCTATCCAGATTTGCCCTGTTCCCCCTCCTGTATTTAAACGAGTTGGCATTGCGATTGGGTTTTGGGAGCCGTTCGCTATAGCTGATGTGACTCGTGCCCCAGGTTGTATGGTTAACATGGGGGGATTTGAGGTTTCTATCAAAAAGGTAGGAACAGGAAAAGCGACTAAAAACGCAGGAGATACGACAGGAACATTTTATCATGTTCATTGGTATAAATACCCTCTAATTTCATGGCTGAATATTATTGATAGTGTCGCCTGTATGCAAGGGGGGCAATATGATATCGCCTATATGACTGAAATTGATCCTATGTGGAATGATGATGAACTTGCGTTATTTACTAATCCCGAAGCGATTGTTTTTGCTAATCCCATAGCACAACTCGCATGTGCAGCAGATGCTATTAGCTCAGAAATAGGTATGCCACTAGATCCTTTATTCTGGTGTGCTGGTTCTCACGGTTCTGTCTATCCCTTTAGTGGCCACATTAATCATGAAAGCTCTGGTTTAAATAGCTCAATACTAATGACCGAGCGAATGAATTTTAAATTGCATCGTCAAGGGCTTATCATGGATTCCATCGGTGCAGATAGAGCCGTTTGTTTTGAATATCCTACCCCTATTATTCCTAAAAGCCGTTATCGCTATCAAATGGTGAATACCATTCCTGATGCTAATCAATGCCATCCTTACGGGCGTAGTGTTTTACGTTGGCAACACGGAAAAGAATTACCCACAACGAAGAAAAACTATGGGTATGTTGTCTGGAAAAAGCGTAATTGTGTGATTTTGTAATAGAAGGTGAAAACATGAAAAAATTATTTTTAGCCATCCTGATAAGTCTTTCAACCTCTTTTTCTTATGCGGATAATGAAACAGAATCACTGAATATGGAACAGAATAAAAACGAATTAGCTTATTTTTTATCCTCTTCTATTCCTGAAAAAACATTAGCATCATTAATTAAAGCCGCTGAAAATCAGGGGGTTCCTGTTTATTTTAATGGGTTAATTGATGATAGTGTTGATAAAACAGCTAAATACATGTTGTATCTTGTACAAAAATATAAAATTCAAGGTGTTGAAATTGATCCTAATCGTTTTGAATATTATGGCGTAAAGGCTGTACCTGCATTAGTCAAACGTTGCGGTGAAGCATTCGATATTATTTATGGTTCGGGTTCGATTTTACAGTCTCTTTCTATTATTGATTCAGAAGGAGATTGCCGTTATGAAAAATAAAATTTTTAAACTACTCATGTTATCTTCGTTAATTTGTGGCTATTCAACGATGAGTGCTGCTGATGCGATGCGTGATGCCTCAAAAGAGGGGAGCAACCTCGGAAAATCATCCGTTAATCAAGCAAAATCAGCTATAACAGAATTTAATCCTGAAAAAGAATTAGAGGGTTTTACCCGTAATCCTAGTGAAGTTAACTATCAAAAAAATGATGGGGGTTTAACTCAAGATGGAAATAAAGCCTTAGTTGATTCAGAATTAGGAAAGGCAGCCAGAGACAGTTTTATCAATAACCCAAAAGATAATATTTCATGGGATAGTGATATTATACAAAGCTCATTAAATATTAAAGAAAATGCGGCTGGTATTGTCAGTGGAACTGGAGAAAGTTGTGTTAAACAAACACAAAGTGAATCCTATTTTACTAATCATTTTTGTGAGAAAGAAGAAAACATCAGTGTTCCGTGTAGCAGAAAAGCCATTATAAAAGAAAACAAAAAAATGGTTAAAAAACAAAAAGAGATACAAAAGAAAATAAAATTGAATCTTATTGATAAGAGAGAGCGGGGGAGGTGGGGATGGATTTATAGTAAAATGTTTGAAGGGAGCTTTACTATACCTGATGAATACCAATTGAAATCTGTCAGAGTATATTCTGATAACGTTATTATACCCTATAATAACAAATGCGGTTATAGTTACAATAGATACAGGATGGATGAATGTAAACGCTCCATTAATGAAGAATTTCACATATTGGGAAAAACATTACCTGTTGAGGTTGTTTATTATCCTAAATATAATCAAATTTGTTCTGGCGGTAAAAATGATAATTGTAGATCTGATTACTATGATGGTAAGGGAATAATAGACACTGCATTTGATATAGATAAAAAAATATCCGCAGGGGAAAAATTTGTCTTTACAAAAACGTCTCTGAATTATGAACGTATAAGAGAAGACAGTTTTGAAGCAACAATAACCTTTGTTGTTGAATATGACGATATAGAAGCTGATCCGAAAATAGAATGGGTAGACACTTGCTCTATTGATAAAGGAAATGCAGTTAAAATCAATGACGTATGTGTTGAGGAAGGAGGAATAAGAAGTATTATTTCTGGTGGGAAAGAGTATAGATTAAATTCGGAATGTTGGGCATATGCGGAAACATGGGAAATAAATGGCGGTGATGATAATACCTGTGGGAAATATGAATCTAATCCTAATTGTACGGTAGGTGAACGTAAATGTTTACTCAAAGTGGGTAATGTCTGTATTCATAATGAAATAAAATATCAATGCCAACATACAACGAAAACAGAAGGCTATGTATGCGGAAGTAAGTTCTTTTGTGATGATGGTTCATGTGTTGATACTATCGGTAGTGAGAATAATGGATTTAATGAGGCGGTTAGTCAATTAGCCAGTATTTCTCAAGCGGGTAAAGAAATGGCGGGTTTCAATGAAGAAAATATGAAAGCCTTTTCAGGTAAGGCTATGCATTGTCGAAAAGCGGCGGCGGGTTTTAGCAATTGCTGTAAATCTGGTGGTTGGGGGAAAAAAGTAGGATTAGCACATTGTAATAGCGATGAAAACGCATTAGGAGAAGCTAAAGAAAAAAATATTGTTATTTCTGTTGGTACTTATTGTTCAAGAAAGGTTTTAGGTGCTTGCTTGCAGAAAAAAAGTTCATATTGTGTATTTGATAATAAACTAGCGCGTATTGTTCAAGCTCAGGGGCGTTCTGGTCAATTAGGCATTGGGTTTGGCAGTGCAAAAAATCCTGATTGCCGTGGTATAACCGTCAATGAACTACAGCGTTTACGTTTTGATCATATGGATTTTTCTGATTTTTATGAAGATTTACAGGGGAATTTAAAAATACCAGAACAAGACAAATTAATCAATGAAGTCAATCGTAGAATGCAAGAAAAATTTGAAGAAGGGAAGAAATAATGAAGCATATTACGACAATGTTAATGGGGGTACTTATGACAATCAGTCAACAAAGTTTGGCTGATGTGAAAGGGAATGAATATCGTGATCCTGTAGGTTGGCAGTTTTACAATTTACCTGAAAAAAAAATAGAGAAAGAAAAAATCATTAAGTCTGTTCAACCAGAGATGAGCATGGAAGAAAAAGCAATGCGACAAATGAAAGCTGTTCAAAAGAAACTGGAGGAATCAAAGATAGTAGCAATCATGAATCCAACAACAACGAATATTGCTATCTATAAAACGTATCAAGATTTTTTTACAGAAAAAGCGAGTGTATTTTCATCTCAATGGGAGAAAACATTACTTGAGTATCCCCATTTGGACTACAACATTCAAAATTCACATTACAACGCTACAGCGACTATTAAAACAACAACCGAGCGACAAGCTCAGGCAAAAGCCGTTAAATTGGTTAATCAACAATACGGTATATTTTTTTTCTATCGTGGAGGTGAGCCTTTAGATAATCATCTGGCTAAAATTGTTAAAGAATTTAGCCAGCAATATGATTTGGCAATTATCCCCATCAGTGTAGATGGTAAAATTTCATCTGAATACCCTGATTCAAAAATTAACGAAGGGCAATTCGAAACGATGAAAGTAAAGTATTTACCCGCTGTTTTTTTAGTTGAGCCGAAAAAGGGAAATTTTAAACCACTATCTTATGGTTTCATTTCTCAAGATGATTTGGCTAGACGAGTTTTAAATGTAGTCACTGATTTTAAACCCAGAATATGATTGAAACATAAGCAAGGTGGAATTAAAATAAACAAGGGGCTTGTCTTAATTTTGTGGATGGGTGGATGAAATGAAAAATAAAATAAATAAGATAATGATTGTTTTTGGTGTTTTGTTCTTTAACGTTAGTTATGCTTCAACACTTGATGAAATAAAAAACTTAGAATCACATAAAAATACAGGGGTAATAAAAGATAAAAATGTTAAATATGAAAAAAGAGAAAGAAATGTTGTTAAACTTTCAATAGGGAAAGAAATTGATATTTCAGATTGGCAAATTGTTCATTTCATAAAAAGTGATTGTCCTTACTGTCACCAATTTGATCCGACATTGAAAGCCATTGCAGAAAATATTAAATTACCTGTTTTTGTTTTTAGTTTTGATGGGAAAGGAGATGCCTCTTTTCCGATTGCTTACCCTGTCAACGATGAAATCATTCGTACCTTTTTCGCGGAAATACCGCAAGCAACACCAACCTCATTTCTGGTCAACGTTAATACCCTTGTGACTGTTCCTTTGTCACAAGGGGCAATATCTGAAAATTCACTGCTACAGCGTTTAGATGAAAGCTTTATTTTGATTGATAAACTACAAAACGAGCAAGGGGTTATCAAATGAAGATCATGAAAAAAACAGGGATTGCTTTACTTTGTTCTTGCAGTTTATCCATGCCATTGAAAGCCGATGTGAATTCAGATCTGAATAATTTTTTTAATAAACTTGGCGGTGGTTCAAATGTAACTAAAGGGGGCGCATGGCAAGGACAATCCGCTGGCTATCTTACTGGAGGAGCTTTGTTTGTCAGAGTACCCGTTCGTAATATACAACTTATTTCAGTGACACTTCCCGATGTAAAGGCGGGTTGTGGTGGTATTGATGCCTATTTAGGGGCTTTTTCTTTCATCAACAGTGATCAAATTAAAGCAATCGCTAAACAAATTTTAAGTAATGCCGTTGGATATGCTTTTGATCTTGCGCTAGAAACAACCATGCCGCAAGTCAAATCGGTAAAAGATTATTTACAACGGTTAGCTCAGGACATGAATAGCCTGAATGTTTCTACTTGCCAAGCTGCACAGGGTATCGTTGGAGGGTTAGCACCAAAGTCTCAAGCAACCAGTGAATTTGTGTGTCAATCTATTGCTCAGAACCATAGCGTATTTGCGGATTGGGCGGCGGCTCGTCAAGGTTGCGGGGCAGGAGGTGAGACAGATAAAGTTTTTAATAAAGCCAATGATGAAGAAAAAAAGCGCATTCCTAGAAATAAGAATTTAACTTGGTCAGCGTTTACGAAAATCAATCAATTTATTTCTAGTGACCGAGAATTGAAAGAGTTAATGATGGCAGTCGTTGGAACTGTCATTTATGACAATAAAGGCCATTTAACGATTATTCCTTCGATGGGAGCTAGTGATTCATTGGTGAATGCTTTGCTTTATGGTGGTGAAACGGAAATATACCGTTGTGATGATGAATCGCAATGCTTAAAACCTAAAAAAGCAAAATTGGATATTAAATCCAATAAAGCAATGGTCGAACAAGTGAGAGTTGTATTGACGAGTATTTATGACAAAGTGAAGAAAGACATTCCGCTTAATGATAAAGAAAAAATGTTTATTAATAGTACTCGCGTACCTATTCACCGTTTCATTGTTGATTCCGCTATGCTAAACATGGATTCCTCTTTTATCACTAATCAATCTGAATATATTGCTCTGGATATCACGCTGGCTTACATCGACGGTTTAATTGATACTGTGGAAATGGCCGCGGCGGGTTCGTTGAATAGTGAAGAAGAAAATAAGCAATTTCAAGGTAATTTAGCCAGTGTGAGAACAAAGTTGGGGCAACGCCTGAATAAAATTCAGATAAAGCAAAACTCATTTCTTGAAGCCAATAACCAACTAATGATATTGAGAAAACAATTGTCTAACTCAGTATCATCGCAAATGATGCAAAACTATACATGGGAATAAAATATGGCAACTCCATTAGAAGTGACTATTTTGTATGGTGTTGATATTGTTTATCAAACGTTTCAGGCTGTCGCTGCTATTGTGCAAAATAAAGGTTGGGCGACGTTATTATGGTTAGCTGAAACAATAGGGGTGCTTGTTTGCGTAACAAAATACATAAAAACACACGATCTCCGAGCAGTCGGCGGTTGGGCGCTCACTTTTACGATTGTTTCTGCCATGTTACTAACACCCAAAATAGATGTTATTGTTCGGGATATGACAACCCCCGCAGTTGTTAAAAAAGTTGATAATGTCCCAGCCGGTTTAGCTATACCTTTCTGGTTACTTACCGAAATTGGGAATGGCACAGCAAGAATGTATGATAATTTTTTTTCTCAACCTAATGAATTGCAATATACAAAAACAGGGTTGTTATTTGGACAAAAACTACTGCAAGATAGCTATACACTAGGGATAAAAAACCCTGAATTTAATATGAATTTTGGTAGCTATACCAATAATTGTATTATTCCCGATATGCAGTTAAATCATAAATATTCTATTTCTGATTTATTTAGTGACACGAAAGTTTACGACAAAATATTTTCTAACGGAAGTCCAGTCAGGGGGCTTTACTATACATCTGGAAATAACGCACAGCCACTATATTTAACGTGTAAAGATGCCGCTGCACGATTAAAATCTATTCTTGTTCAAGAAGCCACTAATCCTAATAGTGCAACACTCTTATCATTAGCGCGTAAATATGCTATTGGGGAAAACGGGCAACAAACAAACGCCATATTGTCATCGCGTGTTGATAATGTTTATTCCCGCCTTATCGGTGCCAGTCAAGGCGCAGTAGATATTTTAAAACAAAATATTACTGTGAATGCATTAAGAGCTTCGCTGAACCAATTTCCCGCAGCAATGGACAGTAGCGCTGATTTAGTCGGTATTACTTCTCAGCAATCATTGATGAAAATGAAGCTAGCTCAGTTATCGAGTTATGAAGTTGCTGGCGAAATGTTGCCTCTGATGCATACTGCATTTTTAACATTATTAATCGGTATTTTCCCGATTATAGTGTTAGCGCTTTTTATCAAAGAAATGGCATGGGCG
>NZ_NJAK01000004.1 GCF_002632755.1 Xenorhabdus ishibashii
CCCTTCTGAGTGCTTCTCTAGCGATTTCGGAAGCATTCCATTAGCTCCCTATCACGCTGTGTCTTGCGCCTCGCTGTGGGTTTCTCAGGCGCAATCTGATTTTGTTGTCGGTAAGGTTCACTGTGCTTGAGTAACCCTTTAAGGAGTTGATCCACTTCATCTTCACGCATCTTGGTTATACTCATGAATCCAGTTATTGCGCTGGGCTGCCTTTGCTTCCAGTTCCCGATATTCCCCATTCTTACGCCGCTGTTTCGTTGTTGGGTCAGTGGTCACGGTCTTTCGACTGTGGCAGCTATTACATAGCGGCTGGTGATTGAAGTCAGGCCAAAACAGCACATCACTACCACCGTCAATGGGTATGATATGATCCACAATCGTCGCTGGGGCATACACACCTACCTTGAAACAATGCACACACAGCGGATTGGACTTAAGGAATTGCAGACGGTATTTATCCCATGCAGGGGTATAACCTCGCTCACGCCTTGAGCCTCGTTTACTGTCCTGTTGTCGTCTAGCTTCCCGTTTGTGCTGCTCACAGCGACCAGACTTGACCCGCTCACGGCAATTGGGATAGCTACAGCGCTTTAACGGTTGCCACGGCATCAGTAGACTCCTACATCACGATAGACAGACCATAATGATTTGATGGTGAACGGGATTTCTTTCAGTTCCTTATCTGCCACCATCGAACGAGTTTCATACAGTAAACCGATATAAAGTAAACAGCCAACTTTGATCGCCGGACTGAATACCAAGCCATCATCAAAGCGCTTGCCGATATGTTGCTGGCAGACTTCTAAGGCAGCATTGGCATAACCTTGAAGTAAGGTATCTTCTAACGTATCACTTTCATCTATCCGGCAATGTTGTTTGATTTCGTCCAATGTTATGAGAGGGTTACTCATCTTTCACCTCTGTTTTTTTAATACTGACCTCTTGCTTCCATGCCTGGCTAAACTCATCGCCACCATCACGGGGGGATAATCCCTCGCGTTCACGGGCTTCATTCGGGCACATCACACCGGATTTAATCGCCGTCTCGTAGCTCTGAAAGCGTTCTTTCGGATTGGCTCGCAGTAGATCGGCTGTGTCAAATTCAACTTGGTAGCGAATGCCTCGTTTTGGTGAGTTCATCAGCAAGGCGGACTTGATTTGCTGCTCAAAGTTAGCCAGCCACGGGCGCATGGTGATCGTCAGAAAAGCGCGTGATGCTTCGCTAAAATTACTGTAGGTACTGTTCGAATACTCTTGCAGGAAGATCGGGCTGACATTGAACATACGGGCAATATCTTCAATCGTGAAGCGACGAGAGGCCAGCCATTCCGCATCTTGGTTGCTCATGCCTAACTGTTGGTATTCCATCCCCCCTCAAGAATGGGCGTTTTCCCTGCATTGCGAGCGCCCTTATAACGTTCGAGGGCTTCCAGTGCCTTATTGCCCTTGATGCCATCCAGCCAGTCAGCGGCTTTAATCACGCCCGCTGCCATCATGCCCTCTTTCATTATGCTGGCACCGTGGCGCTGTTGTGCCAGCCCCAAACCCAGTGTTTCACGGCAGATGGTGACTGGCGAACGCCCCAAAAAGCCATCTTCGGTGGCATAACGCAAATGCAATACTTCTTCTTGTAGGTAGGTTTTGACCTTGCCGCTATAAGGTTCGGTAATGGTGTAAGCAAAGCGGTGATCCGATAATCGTTGCGGCACAACCGCTGACGGTGGGTAAGGGTGCAACGATTGTGGCTGTCCGTCTTTTCCCCAGACTATGACTGCATACGCATTACCATTGAGTAAGCAATGACGCATCAGGGTTCGCTTAAACTGAAAAGGCGTCTGGCAGTCATTCGGGTATTCATTGAGCAAATAATCCACGGGGTGATCACTGAGCCATTCGCGGGACTCCTTGCCGTTCTGGTGCTGAACCCGATAGAGATAGCAAGGCATGGTCGCCACGGCTTCACTAATCACCGTGACAGCATTCATCACGGCGGGTAAGCCTTCGGCTGTAGACGGTGAAACATGCTCGCCTGATTTGGTGTTAGATATACCTGCCAGAGAAAGAAACTCATCAATACTGACACTGCGAGTCTCAGCGGCTTTACGCTTAAAAGGCCACATAGTTACACCTCGGACAGTTGCAGCCAGTAATGACGCAAATCAACATTGTTAGGCTTAACCCTATTCAGCGAACGCTTGGCAATCTCAACACCGCTTTCAGGGTAGGCGGGTAAACTGGTGACAGTGATTTCCCGTAGTTCCGCTTCTAAAACGGTTCTCAGATAAGGCTCCTGACCCACATCCCACTGATCTTTGATAGCTCGAAAGCCAAAAGACATACCGGAAATATCACCCCGTTCAACTAGTGCCAGTACATCACGCCCTAATTGGGTATCAGGCGGGGTTAACTCAAAGCGTAATCCGGTGGCATCTTCGGCAAGCTGCAATGTACCAGACGTAGTACGGCCTAACAGGTTCATGTGATCATGTTCATAAAGCGCCCTGACATCTGTACCCGCCGTTAAGCTGGTGCTAAACGCATTCGGGGCGAACTGCTCGACAAACTCATCCCACAAAACTTGTGATCGGCTGTTCCACTTAATGACATAACCGGTCAGTTTCTTATCACTGGCAGACAGGGAAGCGGTGCGGATTTCAAAATCATTTTTCATTGGTAGACTCCAGACTACAAAGGGGCGCAGTGCCCCTTATCGTTAACCCGCTTTCGTGCCTTTGATTTCGAGCACTTTGATTGCGTTGGAATCCACCAGACCACCACCCAAATATTTATCCGTGTGTACCTTGTAGTACCCCGGTTCGGTGATATTGTCAGGACGGGTGCGTGTGCCGGTATCATGGTCAACGATGAAGTAACCGCGTTTGAAGTCACCCAGACCGATAGCATCATCCGGCATAAATTCGAGATAATGGACAGGCAAGCCCAGTAACATATCAGGATCACCTGCTTGCAGACGTTCGCGCCAGATGTAATCACCGTTGCCGTTTTTCAGCTTCTGCACTTTGGCAGCCGTCGTGGAGTTCATCACCCACACCGCATTTTTACGGTATTTGTTCCTGAGCAGGAATTTCAGGTCAATCAGGCTATCGGCTTCCAGTTTGGCAACTTCCAGCTTTTGCAACGTACCGAACGCACGGGCTTTATCGGCTTGGGTATCACGAGGATAAGACAGGAAGCCTTTCGCTTTCTTGCTGCCGTCACCACTCACAAGATCGGTTTCTTCGGTATCAACAAACGTATCTGCAATTTCTGAGGTTAACCAGCCTAAAATATCGACATCGCTAAAATCGATGATTTCTTGGGTAGTCTTAGGGTAGGCATAAATCGGAAACAGCTTGATGCTGACTTCTTCCATCGTCGGTGTGGCTGTCTCACTGCGTGCCTTGCCTTCTTCCCCGTGGGCGACGGCTGCACCCCCGACCGAAACAAGCTGTTTATACTCATTACTACGCGTGGTCTTAATCGTACAAATCCGGCGCATAACCGACTCATCAGCCAGTTGCTGCATGATCTGTTTATTCAGCTCAGGGATAACGGTATAGCCACCTTCGGAGGGTACGCTCGTAGACAAGGTGCGGGTTTCTCCGGTCACGATATAGTGACGCAGTTCATCATTGCTGAGTGTTTTACTGGCGGGCTGGTTCTTGGCCTGATTTCGCTCTTCATCCGATAAAGCCTCATAACGGGCGATTTCTGCATTCAGGGCACCGGACTGACTGCGCAGCTCGTCAAACTGTTTAGCTTCATCGGCATTAAGAGAGCGCTTTTCGTCTTCGGCTTTGGTGAGAAGAGAACGCATCTGCTGGGTTAAATCGGCTTTTTGCTGGCGTAATTCGAGTAATTTCTTCATGGTGCCTCTGCATGTAGGTTAAGGGTTCGCTGTCATGCAGGTTTGAGGAAGCGGTAGCGGGTTAGCACTACCGCCTTTGAGGACTTGCTACAGAGCAATTGAAGTCAGGACGTGCCTACATGGTTCAGCAATCACTATTTAACACCATGAAAAATAATAAAAAAGACCTCGTGATAGGAGGTCTAAACAAGGGGAAACATGAGGACGGGATATTTACAAATCTTTACTTTTATTTTTCACTCATCCAATCCGGCGCGTCGTTCATGATTTCTCTGAACGCCTGTAATTGTTCTATCAATACATCTAACTGCTCTTTATTGGTTGCCAGTATTTCCTCAGAAAATGTGTGGCGCAGACTACCACCTGAATCCTGAAAGAAAAAAGCATGACCATTGACCAACTGGCGGTACTCGCTTGTATGTAAATCGTCTAACTGCGTAATACCGTAATAATCGTAGTGTTCTCTGATATCTTCTTGCGTAATCGGCATAATATTCCCCTTATATAATTATTCTACTTCTCTGAATAGGGTTACTTGGAAAGTTTCTAAGGCTTCAGCTATCCCACGAATGTTCATCGCTAATTCATCCCGTGCCGCTGTCTTCATGAATGCGGCTATAAGCTCTGGGTGCTGTTTGGCATACCCCTCACCGAACAAAGCATCTATTTCTTTGACTGCTCTTTCCATCCAGTACGCGGCTGAATTAGCTGCCTGTCTTTCAATCGTTGTTGCATCTAACATATGTTCTCCATTTTTGTATATATATAGTGAAAAGTTACCGACAACACCGACAAACCGACAATGAGGTAAAATACAATTTAATATCAATTAGATACACTGTTAAATCGTTGTCGGTTAATTGTCGCTCAATTTTTTGATATCGCTAGAATTACAATATTATTGTTATCTTTCATGTAGATAAACATCACTTCCTGTTGTCGAAAACCGACAACGCTACTTATAAACTCTTTCATATTTATCCGAATCCTTTTGCCTACCAAAAAAAGAAAGTTTTTCTTCTGGCAGGTGCTTTGTTTTAAGTCCGCCAATGAAAACGACAAATCGACAACGTACCGACAAACATTTAACATTTTAGTATATTGATTTATAAGATATTTATATTACTGTTGTCGGTTTGTCGGTGTTGTCGGTCAGTTTTACGCGTATAGAGAATTTATTCTTCTATTTCATCAGTGGAATACATCAGCACATAATACTTACGGGGTGAGCCGTTGTGCTTCATGCCTTGCACCTTAAAGCCACCATTTGCGGCCTTTCTTAGCATCCCTGATTCAGCGAGAACCCGCGCAAACATCTTCGTATCGAACGTTTCTGATACCTCATTCTCGAACACATCTGGGAATGTGTAGAAATGGATAAGGCCGGCATTATTGGGGATATCGCTGGTATCTTTTCGGTAGCCTGCAAGGTTAGAAATAGTGGCATGATCATAGGTGTACGGTTCTGGTGCATACCGACTCAATCCAAAACGGTCTAAAAATGCCTCGGTTTGTTCCCGTATCTGTTGGTGTTCTTTATTGGCAGTACCAAATTCAGCCACCCACGCATTAAAGCAGTGTTGAATTGCGTCTCTGCTTTCCTGTTCTGTCCATCCGGTGAGATGCGTCGCTGCAATAAGTGCCCCCTCTAAGATGGCGAACCGTTCTGCCACGCGGGGAAGTTGTGCCCCAGCGCCTTTGGGGATCAACCCATTCCAGCGGATTTTGGCTTCTTCAATGGTGTTTCTCGTTGCTTTTTGATGCTGAGTCAGATATTCACACCATACCCGCCCAATAGCCCCATGATTGTCAGCAATGGCTTTTTCGATTGCCTTAGCGTGTTCTCTGGCATCCTGATAACCATGTAAAACAGTCGGGCTACTGAACGGAATATTCAGCAACCGGACAAGCTGGCCTGCTTTCATGCGCTTGCCCTCACTTCTGACAAACGTATCAAGATCGACCTCGCCAGTACTGATAGCTATCGTTTTAAACTGGAGAATGTCACGGTTGCCGCCACCTCTTGCCCCTTGTAACTTGCCTTTGCCGTTAAACAGCGCATAAGACGCATTAGCCACATCTTTAACCGATGATCCCTGCCCGACTTCATCAAGAGGTAACAGGTTGTTATTATGGGCGGCGGCTTCATTAATCAATCCCAATGTAGTTGCAAACCACGTTAAACGCATGGCAGACGGCTCACCAAAGACACTACAGCCGACGCTTTGCGCGGTGGTTTTCCCTGCGGTGCTCTGGTCATAAAAGTGAACCCCAAAGCCATCATCACGCAATAAACCGATAACCGGGGAAGCTAACGCAGCCGCAATGGACAGCATCATAAAGGGATTGCCTTTGGCTAATTTGGCTACTGAGTCACGCCAGCTTTCAGGCGTTCCTGCCACGGTATACCCGCGTATTGATGATGTTCTGCCACAAAAGATAACGGACTTCTCTGGAGTGCCAATCACCTCGCCCGTTGGGAAGATGTAAGCCCCATGCTGCCAGCCTGTTGAGTGGGTAATGTGCCAGTCGGTTTTTTTAGCACAGCGTTGTAACCAATCCGATAGCGTGTGACGTAAAAAAGGTTTAGTGGCAATATTCAATCCTGCGGCTTTGAGCTGTCGCCAGCCTTCATTTGCGCCAACATCACCTGTTTTCACTGCCTCAGTGTAAGTTGTCCCGTCTTCTTCCCACTGGATAATCAGATAAAATTCAATATCATCACGACCGCGCCCGATCACCTTCATTGAGTCACTGAGCCATTGCTCATGGTTGATAATTTCGCCGCTCTCTTTGTCCACCTTTGGCGTAACGTAATAAATTCCGTTTTTACGCTCATCAATAAAGGGCTTTAACGGATCACGCTCTTTTGTCCGGTGTTCGTCCAGATTAATGACGATTGATTTTGATACTGACATATTCTCCCCCACCTGATACAACCCTTCACTGAATGCCTGTTTTGCTGCCTCGATACCGTGATGCTGGCGATAATCGTCCCAATCAGCCTTGTGCTCTGTTGGCGGTAACGCTACCCACCCATTAATAGCCTTAGCGGTCTTCTCGGCTGCAATCTTGCCGACGTTCTTCTTGGGCTTACCTTTGTCGTCCAGTTCTTCCGGTGAGTGCCAATCATTGTCAGCCGCCAGAATGATTTTTACTGTTGGCCACCGCTCTCTGATCTGTTTAGCCACAGTCGGTAAATTTCCTTCATCAATAGCAGCCAGCACCAAGCCCTCATGCAATTGGTCGACCGTTAAGGCCGTTGCATAGCCCTCAGCAATAATGATCGTGTCCGGCGTTCCAATTACGGGCGATAAGGGGATAAAGCTCCCCTTTTTCTTCGAGCCGGGGACAAAGCGCTTTTCACCACTCGGCTTAATGACCTGCGCACCGGTGATTGTGCCGTCCAGTGCCTGAATGACCAGCAACAACGAACCGTCTTTCAGTAGCTTCTGATTGGGACATTGCAGCCCCTTTTGAGTCAGGTAGTCGGATTGTCCGATAGTGGATTGAGCCACCAGCTTGTTAACTTTCTCGGTGATGGGTTGAGCCTCTGATTTTAGCGCCTCCTTTCTGGCGGGCTTGGGTTCTGGTAAGGGAAGCAACAACGCCTCAGAAACCACCTTAGCCGCTTCAATTACCGTGATACCTTTGACCTTCATCAGTAAATCAAAGCCATCGCCGTGATTCGGGTTATCACACTGGCGACAATGCCAGTCACCGTTACCGTGATCGTCTATGAAGTGAAAACGGTCAGTACCGCCACAGATAGGGCAAGCACCATGCTTACCCTTTGCTGGAACATCCACCCCACAAGCAGACAACAAACCTTGCCATTGCCCTTGCGCCGCTGCTTTCACCGACCGAATATCAATATGACTTACCATTTTGGGAATCCCTCGCGGTGATGGATTTCAAACTGAGCGTTTTGCTGCGTGTCATTCAGGGCTTCGGCAATTCGGGGCAGGTACATCAGGGCTTCACCGATACGGCGTAAATCCTCCCTTGCCTGACGATTGTCATAGTTTTCGTTATCAACTGACCAGAAAGCCATTTCCCCCATTGCAGACATTGCCGCCATCACGCTACTCAATGCCCCTTCGGAGTTTTTGCGCAGATCTTTGAGTTCTTCGGTGCTCAGGTCGTTAAAGCTGGTGCGTACCAAATGTTTATAGATATCAGACATGATCATGCTCTCCCTGCGTAGGTGTATTCTTTAGTGAATCGGCTTAATGGCATGGTGCACGGGGTGTGATAACCATCACGGACAAAGGTCACGCGATTAAAGGCGACTGACAGCACTTGTACGGCTTCCCCGTTCTTATGGGTGTAATAGTCATGGGGGGCTGGGTTACGCATGATTCACCCCCTGAACGGTAGACATATCGCTACAGTTGAAAGGAGTATCGATACCGATATCCCATGCTTGACGGGAAACGAATATCAGCGAGGACATGCCAGCCAGTAGACGGGCTTCAACTTCACTATCCGCCAGCACAGTGATAAGGCGCGCCGGATGAATATCCACCAATCGCTGAGTGCCTGATGCAATTAGGAATGTAAATTTAAGGCGAGTTTGGTTATGCTGTGGGGTATCCATAGCGTAAGACTCCTTTACGTTTTTGGTTAGACGCCTCGATAGTGTTGTAGCACTTCGGGGCGTTGTTGTTTTTGGTCTACACTTGTCATACACTTGATGTATAAGTCCAATATAAACAGGAGTAAACAAGTGTCAACCATTAAAATATCAGGAAAGGGAAATAAGCAAATCGCGTTAAGAGTAGAACCATCCCTTGAGCAAGGAATAAAAGCAGCGTTAGCCCAAGATGGTGACGCTTCTGTATCTGCATGGATAAAGAGAATTATCCGTAAAGAGTTGCAATCTCGCGGCATTGAACAATAACTAACCGACCGACAATAAGTCCGGTGGTTAACCGAATGAATATCTTTCACTTGGTTGACTGACTCGAAATAATCATAGTAGTTAACCAATTGATTTATCTCATGACGCAAAGACGCGTGATCCCAAAGGGTAGCATTCGCCGTGCTATCCTTTTCTTTTTGCACTCCACTAAATGATGACTGCAAAGTTTGCGCGTCGCTAAATGATACGCGCATATTATGACCAGACTGCATATTTGCAGTGCGATTAGATATCAATGGGTTAAGCAGCCACCCCGAAATAATCGGGGAGCCTCCCAAACTACGACCAAACGCCAATCTGACGGTCAGCGGGGAAATCAATGAGTTACTGAGGTGTCCGAAAATATTCGCATACCCATCAGCGAAATATTTCTCCGATTGGAACTGAGCGAAAAGTTTCTCTGAGTGACCAGCCAAAGTGAGGACTACGGTATTCTTCGAGGTCACTGAGTTAATGACCTCGGTAACGGGACTCCTTAAACTAAAGGAATTCCTATAGTTAATTTTTCCCCGACTTGAGGTTAATTGTTCAATATTTGGTCTTTGATTCCCCCGTTTCGGGGGAACAGAGAGTGCTTTATGACCGCTCATCAAATTAGCCTCCAATGCGCCCTGTAGGGTTCATTAGTGTTGCGAACAGCTCAATACGGCGGCTTACTTCCCTCAGTGCTTGTGTTGGTGATTGCCCTGCATTCCTTGCATCTTGAAAAGCAGCCTGTTCAATCTTCTGAATACAGACAAGTAATCCTAACTGTTGCTCATCTGCGTTCTGGCGTTCACCATCCAGTAAACCCGCAAAGCGATTCTCAGTACGAGCAAGGTTGATGTAATGGTGACGTTCTGCGCCCAGATCACGTAAAGCATCACGGGATTCATGATAGTTAGGCAGATATTCACGACGTATAGGTTCAGCAGCTCGCTTCTTAGCAAAGGCTTTTGTTACATCCAGCTTAAACTGAACCATCAGATCATGATCACGCCCTCTAATAAGTCGGCACATAAAGTCGAACTGGTCTTCATTGAGCAAGGCGTATTTATGCTTACGTTCACCAAGTTGCTCAGTATTTAATCGCTCCGTTTGAAACGGAAGGATTCCAAACTGCCTTAAATTCTTAGTGTTCTTCCTAATTAATTCATAAAGGCTCTTATGCTGAATTCCGATGCGCTTAGCAAACAGGCGTGAATCAATTCTCGATTCAGTTCTATGCTGAACCAAAATAAGCTCTTGGCTGTTTTCAGTGTGAGCAAGTCCCTGACCATTTAAGGCCATATTTTTAGATGTCATATTTCTACCCTGTCTTAATTAATTTGATTTTCGGCTATAGGGGTTATTTACGTTCTCTACTGTTGGAGGATTACGTACCCACCACAAAACATCACTTAATAACCATGAGACGGAATTACGCCCCAATGGAACGCGTTTAGGAAATTTACCTTCTTCCTCTAATACCCAACGACGAGAACGCGATAAACTGGAAAGATGCTCACATTCTTTTTCCCTGATTCGACGATCATATTTCTCGCCATACTCATTTAAAATTGATTGTCGTTCTTGTGGTGTCGGTGATGTAAACTTCATTGCCATATTTTTATATTCTCCAAAAACAAAAACCCCGCGAGCGAGGTTATTATTAATTTAAATGATGTTTAATTTTATTCTGGCTTCCAAGTGCCTTTTATCCATGCCTGAATTTCAGACAATCGATAAACTTTAGTTTGTGGACCTATCGTTATTTTTAAAGGAAACTTGCCATTTTTTTCAAGATATGACCTGTGTCTTCTTCCTAATGAGGTTAACCATTCACACTCTTCTTCTCTAATTAGTCTATCAAGTTCATCTGAATATTCTAATTCTTCACGAGTGAATATATGTATCATTTTCTATTTCCTCCTCAATTAAAGAGTCTAAATAATTCACCCACCAGTAGAGTGCATTTCTTTTTTGTTCAATATATTGACTTCGATTATATATTCCAGAGACTCCATTGAGTGAATGGCCTAATAGTTGTTCAACCACGTTATGTTCAAATCCGTTATCACTGAGTATGGTAGCAAACACTCTTCGTATATCGTGCGCTGTCCACTTTTCTTTGTGGTTTAATCTTTTCCATATTTTCGCAATAGTCACACTTGCCGTACATTGTTTGACATCAAAGCCAATGACATATTCTCTCTTTTTTGTTGATTGGTTCAATAACAACAACCAGTTTTTAAAATTACTGGGGATCGGTCTGATTATTTCCCTGCCATTTTTACTGTGCTCTGGCGGCACTCTCCATATATTGTTTGAAAAATCCCATTCATCCCATTTCGATAGACGTATTTCGGAAAGCCTACACCCAAAAACGATTAAAAACCGAAGAATAATTCTGTTTTCGTGAGACATAATGTGGTTATCATATTCTTTATTTATATAGAGCCATACATCACGTAATTCATCATTAGTTAACACTCTGTCTCTTCTATTAGCTTTTTCACCCACATCACCAACATCCAAATCATCTATCTCATGGCTAATTGCATATTTTCTTACTCGGCAAAATTTCAATGCCTGTTGTGAGATTTTCAAAAGAGATCCCGCTTGCACTGGTGCATTCTCTTTAATTTTATCAAAGCATCTAATCCACATTGATAATGTGCATTCATTTAATGGAATATTTCCAATCTCTGAGTAAATATGTTTAGAAAAACAACCTCTAATATAGATTGCTGCTTTTCGTTTATTGGTGGCATAATTATTGAGCCAATATTCTATGGCATCTTTCACGGTGACAGGTTTTAACGTATCTTCTTTTATTATTTTTATTTGTATTCGTGGATCTTTCCCTTTAGCTAACCATGCCCTGCATTTATCTCTTTGCTCTCTTGCAACTTTAAGGCTTAAATCGGGGTATTTACCCAATGTTAACCATATCGGCGCACTTTCACGCCCATACAGGCGGTAGAAGAAAACAAAGCTGATTGTCCCTTGTTTACTTAATCTGATTGATAACCCGTTCCCGTCCGCTATCGTCTGCTGTTTTTCAACAGGTTTACCGTACAAGGATTTGAGCTTTTTATCACTGAGCTTGTTTACAGCCATCTACTAAACCTTTTCATTTTGCAATACACATTGCAATACGCAGAGAGGTGCAACAATCCACAAACACCAAAACGAATGAAAACACAAAAAATGGATTTATTTTTGTTTTTCATGAAATTATAAACAACATGAGCACATGTAATCCCATGTCATTTACAAAGTTTATATGCTTGGTGAAGAAATTGCAAATTCTTATTATTTAATTGATTTATAACGATTTTAATTGTTTTTATTGGTATTTTATTTGCTGTCTGCAATGCACATTGCAATACACAGTAATTTTATGAAGGGATAGAGTGAAATGAGGTCAGTACGCTAAACGCACCAACCTTGTGAAGAGGTTGCGCCGAATTTCGTCGGAACCTATTAAGTGATTGAGGAAGCAGTTAACTGATACCCCTGCCAGTAAGAAGCCTTTCCCGTCACTGTGATCACCTGGCCTTTCTGTAACAACATCACCGATAGTGCCATCTCATCAAAGCCCACGACACGCAGCGGGTAATCACTGCGTTTCTCGCTCTGTGCTTGCATAGTAGCGACTGCCATCACCTTACCCGTCTGGCACTTGATACGCTTGGGGGGAACGGTAATCTTGCCTGTGATCGTAGCGACTATCGAGGGTGCATTCTTCTTCTGTCTTCGTGCCATGTTCCACCGCCTATAGATGGTTGGGATTTAAATCATGATAATAATCAATAACTTAAATAACTGCGAACATAATACGTACTGGGTTACATTAAGTAACCTTGTGCTGGACGGCTTAAACTCAAACCCACCTGAGTTATTTATAACTCATTGATATTCTCGTTCATCCTCACTTTGAGGAGAAGTAGCAACCGTGGTGATCTTCACCATAGTTAGGTAACTCCTTGATTCTTCCGAGGGGGTCACTTTGACCACCCTATCATGATTTCCGTAATGGTTAATTTATGTGCTGGACAACCGCAGTAAATTCACTGTATTTCAATGAATTACTTGGACATAACGTACTGGACAAAACAACTTAACCATCTGTTTTCGTATAACTCTTTTGTGCGCACCTCTTAATGAGTTGTACAAATTCTGTGAGTCAGCCAGACTGACGCTCAAATTGTGAGTAACTATCGGTTACGCTCAAGACCATTTGCGACTGACTAACTGTCAGTGACACCCAAAGTCCGATTATCGGATATTGGATTTTGCATCGACGAATTTCGTCGGGACAAACTGAACCTCTTAAAGAGGGGCAGTTCAATCTATTGAGTGATCTATAACTAACACTCTTAAAGAGATGTAGTTCTTGTTTCTTGCCACGAGACAGGTAACCCAAAATAATTGGGTCAGTTACACTATGACCAGACGCCAAATATGGCGTCTGATTAGATATCAATGGGTTACGCTAATTGGGATTTTCAAGCCCATTTAACCCTTTGATTTCACTTAATTCTGTCACAAAACCAGAATTCCCGCATCGTGCGGGAAATAAGCAAAATCAACAAGTTATCTAAATACCGTCAAAGTCAGCCAGCCGCTGCTTCTGCTCCTCATTGAGACTAAAAGCAAACTCTTCATGCTCTGCCTGCCATGTACCAAAACTCATCAGAAACGCAATTGCAGGGTCTATTTTATTCGCGGACTTCTTCTTGTTCGGCTTGATATTGGCGTTCGCGTCTGTCTCCATTACGACATTAGACATCGCCCATGCGAGAACCGGATCGCCATTGTGACGAATGATTTTGCGGTTAACAAAGACTTCGGCGGATTTAGCTACGGGACTATACCGCATGTAGGTTTGCGGGAACGGCTCAACATCCAGCCCTGCACCCTGTAGTTGTGTGCGTAAGTGTGTGGCGTTCCATGTGTCAAAGCCCACCAGTTTGATATCAAAGTGCTGGCTATCCTTGAGAATGTCATCACGGATACGGTCATAATCAATACAATCGCCGGTCGTGGTACGTATCCAGCCCATTTGTGCCCATTGGCGATACACTGCCCGATTCTTATTAGCAGGGTTCTGTAGCTGGGCTTCCGGCAAGTAATGGCGGGTCAGTAATAACAGTTCGTTATCCACGGGGAACGTGTAACAGATACTGGTGATATCCCCCGTTGAAGATAAATCTAATCCAGCGTAGCATTCCAAGCCTTTGAGGTCGTTTTCGTCATAGTCTGACTGGCAGTCTTTCCATGCGCCTTCACCCATCCACGGCGTTTCACCCTGACACCAGATATTAAAGCGTTTGGTGAGCATCTCAGTCCATTGCGAGGGAATGCCTCGTGCTTTCTGGATTGTGTCGTGCAAAGCATCACTGTCTACGGAAACATTCAGGTTAGGATTAGCCTTTATCCAGAGGGCTTCATCATCAATCTCGTTCTCGTCGTCCAGTTCGTAGATCAGGGCAAACAGGGATTCATTTTGTTCTTCACCCTCCAATATCTGACAGCAATAATCATAGTGCTGTTTACAGGCGGATATCACGTTACTGCCTGCCGTAGTAATGGCAAACAGAATGCCTTCGGGACGGGCGCCCATCCCCAATTCAAGGGCAGAGTAAACCGCGTTATCGGGGTGCAAATGATACTCATCGACAATAGCAAGGCTGGGGTTAGTACCCTCAATCGTGGCGGCTTTGGCTGCCAACGGTTTTAACAGGCTGTTGCTCTTGGTATAAGTCACTTTGTGTTGCTGGATAGATACCCGCTTCTTGAGTGGTTTTGAAAGCAGGCACATCTGGCGGGCATCATCAAACACAATACGCGCCTGATCCCGACTCACGGCGGCGGTGTAAATATCCTGCTGCCCGTTCTCCATCACCAGAAACCAGTTAGCCAGTATCGCGGCTACCGTGGATTTGGCATTTTTGCGCGGCACCTGAATATAAGCACTGCGGTATTTCCGGCGACCGGTGGCCTTAACCTTGAAGCCGAACAGATTCGCAAAGGCGAACTGTTGCCACGGTTCAAGCATAATCGGCTTACCGCGCAAGTGGCCTTTGACGTGCGGGCAGAGACGGGAAAAGCCCACAAAACGTTCTACAACTTCGGTATCGAACATATAAAGCGGGTTATTCAGGTCGTTAAAGTAGCGTTTCACGGCCTGTTTTACCCGTTTACAGGCCGGAATATTGCCGTTTTTGATATCAAAAGCGTACTGTTCCCATGCGTTCATCGGGGTATCACTCAGGCCATCAGCACATCTAAATCGTCGGGTTCATCGCTTTCTACCGGATTTCGGCGGCGGGAAACCGGATCAAAGCCCAGCAATGACGACATTTTTATCATGATTTTTTCCGCATCGGCTTTCGCTTTCAGTGAGGGGTTACTGGTCGCTGCACCGCGTGAACCTTCCACTGCGAACCCGCGCACTTCAATGTCTTCAACGGCTTTACGGTAAATCGCATAGTTAACGCAATAGAGTTCTAAGTTGTTCCAGTCTGCTGGGCTGAGATCTTCCCGTTCGTTGAGGATTTTGGCTTTTGATTTCCATTGCTCGGCGGCAATCTCATTTAAATAAACGGGGGGTTTGGGTGCTCTTGCCATAATCTATTGTTTCCTATGAAGTTACTGCTATTGAAAAAAGTGCCGTGCATAAAAATTCGAGGGGGCGGGTGGTGCCATGAGGCAGGGCGTTTGTCATTTTTGACACCCCACC
>NZ_NJAK01000005.1 GCF_002632755.1 Xenorhabdus ishibashii
TCATTCGGGCACATCACACCGGATTTAATCGCCGTCTCGTAGCTCTGAAAGCGTTCTTTCGGATTGGCTCGCAGTAGATCGGCTGTGTCAAATTCAACTTGGTAGCGAATGCCTCGTTTTGGTGAGTTCATCAGCAAGGCGGACTTGATTTGCTGCTCAAAGTTAGCCAGCCACGGGCGCATGGTGATCGTCAGAAAAGCGCGTGATGCTTCGCTAAAATTACTGTAGGTACTGTTCGAATACTCTTGCAGGAAGATCGGGCTGACATTGAACATACGGGCAATATCTTCAATCGTGAAGCGACGAGAGGCCAGCCATTCCGCATCTTGGTTGCTCATGCCTAACTGTTGGTATTCCATCCCCCCCTCAAGAATGGGCGTTTTCCCTGCATTGCGAGCGCCCTTATAACGTTCGAGGGCTTCCAGTGCCTTATTGCCCTTGATGCCATCCAGCCAGTCAGCGGCTTTAATCACGCCCGCTGCCATCATGCCCTCTTTCATTATGCTGGCACCGTGGCGCTGTTGTGCCAGCCCCAAACCCAGTGTTTCACGGCAGATGGTGACTGGCGAACGCCCCAAAAAGCCATCTTCGGTGGCATAACGCAAATGCAATACTTCTTCTTGTAGGTAGGTTTTGACCTTGCCGCTATAAGGTTCGGTAATGGTGTAAGCAAAGCGGTGATCCGATAATCGTTGCGGCACAACCGCTGACGGTGGGTAAGGGTGCAACGATTGTGGCTGTCCGTCTTTTCCCCAGACTATGACTGCATACGCATTACCATTGAGTAAGCAATGACGCATCAGGGTTCGCTTAAACTGAAAAGGCGTCTGGCAGTCATTCGGGTATTCATTGAGCAAATAATCCACGGGGTGATCACTGAGCCATTCGCGGGACTCCTTGCCGTTCTGGTGCTGAACCCGATAGAGATAGCAAGGCATGGTCGCCACGGCTTCACTAATCACCGTGACAGCATTCATCACGGCGGGTAAGCCTTCGGCTGTAGACGGTGAAACATGCTCGCCTGATTTGGTGTTAGATATACCTGCCAGAGAAAGAAACTCATCAATACTGACACTGCGAGTCTCAGCGGCTTTACGCTTAAAAGGCCACATAGTTACACCTCGGACAGTTGCAGCCAGTAATGACGCAAATCAACATTGTTAGGCTTAACCCTATTCAGCGAACGCTTGGCAATCTCAACACCGCTTTCAGGGTAGGCGGGTAAACTGGTGACAGTGATTTCCCGTAGTTCCGCTTCTAAAACGGTTCTCAGATAAGGCTCCTGACCCACATCCCACTGATCTTTGATAGCTCGAAAGCCAAAAGACATACCGGAAATATCACCCCGTTCAACTAGTGCCAGTACATCACGCCCTAATTGGGTATCAGGCGGGGTTAACTCAAAGCGTAATCCGGTGGCATCTTCGGCAAGCTGCAATGTACCAGACGTAGTACGGCCTAACAGGTTCATGTGATCATGTTCATAAAGCGCCCTGACATCTGTACCCGCCGTTAAGCTGGTGCTAAACGCATTCGGGGCGAACTGCTCGACAAACTCATCCCACAAAACTTGTGATCGGCTGTTCCACTTAATGACATAACCGGTCAGTTTCTTATCACTGGCAGACAGGGAAGCGGTGCGGATTTCAAAATCATTTTTCATTGGTAGACTCCAGACTACAAAGGGGCGCAGTGCCCCTTATCGTTAACCCGCTTTCGTGCCTTTGATTTCGAGCACTTTGATTGCGTTGGAATCCACCAGACCACCACCCAAATATTTATCCGTGTGTACCTTGTAGTACCCCGGTTCGGTGATATTGTCAGGACGGGTGCGTGTGCCGGTATCATGGTCAACGATGAAGTAACCGCGTTTGAAGTCACCCAGACCGATAGCATCATCCGGCATAAATTCGAGATAATGGACAGGCAAGCCCAGTAACATATCAGGATCACCTGCTTGCAGACGTTCGCGCCAGATGTAATCACCGTTGCCGTTTTTCAGCTTCTGCACTTTGGCAGCCGTCGTGGAGTTCATCACCCACACCGCATTTTTACGGTATTTGTTCCTGAGCAGGAATTTCAGGTCAATCAGGCTATCGGCTTCCAGTTTGGCAACTTCCAGCTTTTGCAACGTACCGAACGCACGGGCTTTATCGGCTTGGGTATCACGAGGATAAGACAGGAAGCCTTTCGCTTTCTTGCTGCCGTCACCACTCACAAGATCGGTTTCTCGGTATCAACAAACGTATCTGCAATTTCTGAGGTTAACCAGCCTAAAATATCGACATCGCTAAAATCGATGATTTCTTGGGTAGTCTTAGGGTAGCATAAATCGGAAACAGCTTGATGCTGACTTCTTCCATCGTCGGTGTGGCTGTCTCACTGCGTGCCTTGCCTTCTTCCCCGTGGGCGACGGCTGCACCCCCGACCGAAACAAGCTGTTTATACTCATTACTACGCGTGTCTTAATCGTACAAATCCGGCGCATAACCGACTCATCAGCCAGTTGCTGCATGATCTGTTTATTCAGCTCAGGGATAACGGTATAGCCACCTTCGGAGGGTACGCTCGTAGACAAGGTGCGGGTTCTCCGGTCACGATATAGTGACGCAGTTCATCATGCTGAGTGTTTTACTGGCGGGCTGGTTCTGGCCTGATTTCGCTCTTCATCCGATAAAGCCTCATAACGGGCGATTTCTGCATTCAGGGCACCGGACTGACTGCGCAGCTCGTCAAACTGTTTAGCTTCATCGGCATTAAGAGAGCGCTTTTCGTCTTCGGCTTTGGTGAGAAGAGAACGCATCTGCTGGGTTAAATCGGCTTTTGCTGGCGTAATTCGATAATTTCTTCATGGTGCCTCTGCATGTAGGTTAAGGGTTCGCTGTCATGCAGGTTTGAGGAAAGCGGTAGCGGGTTAGCACTACCGCCTTGAGGACTTGCTACAGAGCAATTGAAGTCAGGACGTGCCTACATGGTTCAGCAATCACTATTTAACACCATGAAAAATAATAAAAAAGACCTCGTGATAGGAGGTCTAAACAAGGGAAACATGAGACGGGATATTTACAAATCTTTACTTTTATTTTTCACTCATCCAATCCGGCGCGTCGTTCATGATTTCTCTGAACGCCTGTAATTGTTCTATCAATACATCTAACTGCTCTTTATTGGTTGCCAGTATTTCCTCAGAAAATGTTGTGGCGCAGACTACCACCTGAATCCTGAAAGAAAAAAGCATGACCATTGACCAACTGGCGTACTCGCTTGTATGTAAATCGTCTAACTGCGTAATACCGTAATAATCGTAGTGTTCTCTGATATCTTCTTGCGTAATCGCATAATATTCCCCTTATATAATTATTCTACTTCTCTGAATAGGGTTACTTGGAAAGTTTCTAAGGCTTCAGCTATCCCACGAATGTTCATCGCTAATTCATCCCGTGCCGCTGTCTTCATGAATGCGGCTATAAGCTCTGGGTGCTGTTTGGCATACCCCTCACCGAACAAAGCATCTATTTCTTTGACTGCTCTTTCCATCCAGTACGCGGCTGAATTAGCTGCCTGTCTTTCAATCGTTGTTGCATCTAACATATGTTCTCCATTTTTGTATATATATAGTGAAAAGTTACCGACAACACCGACAAACCGACAATGAGGTAAAATACAATTTAATATCAATTAGATACACTGTTAAATCGTTGTCGGTTAATTGTCGCTCAATTTTTTGATATCGCTAGAATTACAATATTATTGTTATCTTTCATGTAGATAAACATCACTTCCTGTTGTCGAAAACCGACAACGCTACTTATAAACTCTTTCATATTTATCCGAATCCTTTTGCCTACCAAAAAAAGAAAGTTTTTCTTCTGGCAGGTGCTTTGTTTTAAGTCCGCCAATGAAAACGACAAATCGACAACGTACCGACAAACATTTAACATTTTAGTATATTGATTTATAAGATATTTATATTACTGTTGTCGGTTTGTCGGTGTTGTCGGTCAGTTTTACGCGTATAGAGAATTTATTCTTCTATTTCATCAGTGGAATACATCAGCACATAATACTTACGGGTGAGCCGTTGTGCTTCATGCCTTGCACCTTAAAGCCACCATTTGCGGCCTTTCTTAGCATCCCTGATTCAGCGAGAACCCGCGCAAACATCTTCGTATCGAACGTTTCTGATACCTCATTCTCGAACACATCTGGGAATGTGTAGAAATGGATAAGGCCGGCATTATTGGGGATATCGCTGGTATCTTTTCGGTAGCCTGCAAGGTTAGAAATAGTGGCATGATCATAGGTGTACGGTTCTGGTGCATACCGACTCAATCCAAAAACGGTCTAAAAATGCCTCGGTTTGTTCCCGTATCTGTTGGTGTTCTTTATTGCAGTACCAAATTCAGCCACCCACGCATTAAAGCAGTGTTGAATTGCGTCTCTGCTTTCCTGTTCTGTCCATCCGGTGAGATGCGTCGCTGCAATAAGTGCCCCCTCTAAGATGGCGAACCGTTCTGCACGCGGGAAGTTGTGCCCCAGCGCCTTTGGGGATCAACCCATTCCAGCGGATTTTGGCTTCTTCAATGGTGTTTCTCGTTGCTTTTTGATGCTGAGTCAGATATTCACACCATACCCGCCCAATAGCCCCATGATTGTCAGCAATGGCTTTTTCGATTGCCTTAGCGTGTTCTCTGGCATCCTGATAACCATGTAAAACAGTCGGGCTACTGAACGGAATATTCAGCAACCGGACAAGCTGGCCTGCTTTCATGCGCTTGCCCTCACTTCTGACAAACGTATCAAGATCGACCTCGCCAGTACTGATAGCTATCGTTTTAAACTGGAGAATGTCACGGTTGCCGCCACCTCTTGCCCCTTGTAACTTGCCTTTGCCGTTAAACAGCGCATAAGACGCATTAGCCACATCTTTAACCGATGATCCCTGCCCGACTTCATCAAGAGGTAACAGGTTGTTATTATGGGCGGCGGCTTCATTAATCAATCCCAATGTAGTTGCAAACCACGTTAAACGCATGGCAGACGGCTCACCAAAGACACTACAGCCGACGCTTTGCGCGGTGGTTTTCCCTGCGGTGCTCTGGTCATAAAAGTGAACCCCAAAGCCATCATCACGCAATAAACCGATAACCGGGAAGCTAACGCAGCCGCAATGGACAGCATCATAAAGGGATTGCCTTTGGCTAATTTGGCTACTGAGTCACGCCAGCTTTCAGGCGTTCCTGCCACGGTATACCCGCGTATTGATGATGTTCTGCCACAAAAGATAACGGACTTCTCTGGAGTGCCAATCACCTCGCCCGTTGGGAAGATGTAAGCCCCATGCTGCCAGCCTGTTGAGTGGGTAATGTGCCAGTCGGTTTTTTAGCACAGCGTTGTAACCAATCCGATAGCGTGTGACGTAAAAAAGGTTTAGTGCAATATTCAATCCTGCGGCTTTGAGCTGTCGCCAGCCTTCATTTGCGCCAACATCACCTGTTTTCACTGCCTCAGTGTAAGTTGTCCCGTCTTCTTCCCACTGGATAATCAGATAAAATTCAATATCATCACGACCGCGCCCGATCACCTTCATTGAGTCACTGAGCCATTGCTCATGGTTGATAATTTCGCCGCTCTCTTTGTCCACCTTTGGCGTAACGTAATAAATTCCGTTTTTACGCTCATCAATAAAGGGCTTTAACGGATCACGCTCTTTTGTCCGGTGTTCGTCCAGATTAATGACGATTGATTTTGATACTGACATATTCTCCCCCACCTGATACAACCCTTCACTGAATGCCTGTTTTGCTGCCTCGATACCGTGATGCTGGCGATAATCGTCCCAATCAGCCTTGTGCTCTGTTGGCGGTAACGCTACCCACCCATTAATAGCCTTAGCGGTCTTCTCGGCTGCAATCTTGCCGACGTTCTTCTTGGGCTTACCTTTGTCGTCCAGTTCTTCCGGTGAGTGCCAATCATTGTCAGCCGCCAGAATGATTTTTACTGTTGGCCACCGCTCTCTGATCTGTTTAGCCACAGTCGGTAAATTTCCTTCATCAATAGCAGCCAGCACCAAGCCCTCATGCAATTGGTCGACCGTTAAGGCCGTTGCATAGCCCTCAGCAATAATGATCGTGTCCGGCGTTCCAATTACGGGCGATAAGGGGATAAAGCTCCCCTTTTTCTTCGAGCCGGGGACAAAGCGCTTTTCACCACTCGGCTTAATGACCTGCGCACCGGTGATTGTGCCGTCCAGTGCCTGAATGACCAGCAACAACGAACCGTCTTTCAGTAGCTTCTGATTGGGACATTGCAGCCCCTTTTGAGTCAGGTAGTCGGATTGTCCGATAGTGGATTGAGCCACCAGCTTGTTAACTTTCTCGGTGATGGGTTGAGCCTCTGATTTTAGCGCCTCCTTTCTGGCGGGCTTGGGTTCTGGTAAGGGAAGCAACAACGCCTCAGAAACCACCTTAGCCGCTTCAATTACCGTGATACCTTTGACCTTCATCAGTAAATCAAAGCCATCGCCGTGATTCGGGTTATCACACTGGCGACAATGCCAGTCACCGTTACCGTGATCGTCTATGAAGTGAAAACGGTCAGTACCGCCACAGATAGGGCAAGCACCATGCTTACCCTTTGCTGGAACATCCACCCCACAAGCAGACAACAAACCTTGCCATTGCCCTTGCGCCGCTGCTTTCACCGACCGAATATCAATATGACTTACCATTTTGGGAATCCCTCGCGGTGATGGATTTCAAACTGAGCGTTTTGCTGCGTGTCATTCAGGGCTTCGGCAATTCGGGGCAGGTACATCAGGGCTTCACCGATACGGCGTAAATCCTCCCTTGCCTGACGATTGTCATAGTTTTCGTTATCAACTGACCAGAAAGCCATTTCCCCCATTGCAGACATTGCCGCCATCACGCTACTCAATGCCCCTTCGGAGTTTTTGCGCAGATCTTTGAGTTCTTCGGTGCTCAGGTCGTTAAAGCTGGTGCGTACCAAATGTTTATAGATATCAGACATGATCATGCTCTCCCTGCGTAGGTGTATTCTTTAGTGAATCGGCTTAATGGCATGGTGCACGGGTGTGATAACCATCACGGACAAAGGTCACGCGATTAAAGGCGACTGACAGCACTTGTACGGCTTCCCCGTTCTTATGGGTGTAATAGTCATGGGGGCTGGGTTACGCATGATTCACCCCTGAACGGTAGACATATCGCTACAGTTGAAAGGAGTATCGATACCGATATCCCATGCTTGACGGGAAACGAATATCAGCGAGGACATGCCAGCCAGTAGACGGGCTTCAACTTCACTATCCGCCAGCACAGTGATAAGGCGCGCCGGATGAATATCCACCAATCGCTGAGTGCCTGATGCAATTAGGAATGTAAATTTAAGGCGAGTTTGGTTATGCTGTGGGGTATCCATAGCGTAAGACTCCTTTACGTTTTTGGTTAGACGCCTCGATAGTGTTGTAGCACTTCGGGGCGTTGTTGTTTTTGGTCTACACTTGTCATACACTTGATGTATAAGTCCAATATAAACAGGAGTAAACCAAGTGTCAACCATTAAAATATCAGGAAAGGGAAATAAGCAAATCGCGTTAAGAGTAGAACCATCCCTTGAGCAAGGAATAAAAGCAGCGTTAGCCCAAGATGGTGACGCTTCTGTATCTGCATGGATAAAGAGAATTATCCGTAAAGAGTTGCAATCTCGCGGCATTGAACAATAACTAACCGACCGACAATAAGTCCGGTGGTTAACCGAATGAATATCTTTCACTTGGTTGACTGACTCGAAATAATCATAGTAGTTAACCAATTGATTTATCTCATGACGCAAAGACGCGTGATCCCAAAGGGTAGCATTCGCCGTGCTATCCTTTTCTTTTTGCACTCCACTAAATGATGACTGCAAAGTTTGCGCGTCGCTAAATGATACGCGCATATTATGACCAGACTGCATATTTGCAGTGCGATTAGATATCAATGGGTTAAGCAGCCACCCCGAAATAATCGGGGAGCCTCCCAAACTACGACCAAACGCCAATCTGACGGTCAGCGGGGAAATCAATGAGTTACTGAGGTGTCCGAAAATATTCGCATACCCATCAGCGAAATATTTCTCCGATTGGAACTGAGCGAAAAGTTTCTCTGAGTGACCAGCCAAAGTGAGGACTACGGTATTCTTCGAGGTCACTGAGTTAATGACCTCGGTAACGGGACTCCTTAAACTAAAGGAATTCCTATAGTTAATTTTTCCCCGACTTGAGGTTAATTGTTCAATATTTGGTCTTTGATTCCCCCGTTTCGGGGAACAGAGAGTGCTTTATGACCGCTCATCAAATTAGCCTCCAATGCGCCCTGTAGGGTTCATTAGTGTTGCGAACAGCTCAATACGGCGGCTTACTTCCCTCAGTGCTTGTGTTGGTGATTGCCCTGCATTCCTTGCATCTTGAAAAGCAGCCTGTTCAATCTTCTGAATACAGACAAGTAATCCTAACTGTTGCTCATCTGCGTTCTGGCGTTCACCATCCAGTAAACCCGCAAAGCGATTCTCAGTACGAGCAAGGTTGATGTAATGGTGACGTTCTGCGCCCAGATCACGTAAAGCATCACGGGATTCATGATAGTTAGGCAGATATTCACGACGTATAGGTTCAGCAGCTCGCTTCTTAGCAAAGGCTTTTGTTACATCCAGCTTAAACTGAACCATCAGATCATGATCACGCCCTCTAATAAGTCGGCACATAAAGTCGAACTGGTCTTCATTGAGCAAGGCGTATTTATGCTTACGTTCACCAAGTTGCTCAGTATTTAATCGCTCCGTTTGAAACGGAAGGATTCCAAACTGCCTTAAATTCTTAGTGTTCTTCCTAATTAATTCATAAAGGCTCTTATGCTGAATTCCGATGCGCTTAGCAAACAGGCGTGAATCAATTCTCGATTCAGTTCTATGCTGAACCAAAATAAGCTCTTGGCTGTTTTCAGTGTGAGCAAGTCCCTGACCATTTAAGGCCATATTTTTAGATGTCATATTTCTACCCTGTCTTAATTAATTTGATTTTCGGCTATAGGGTTATTTACGTTCTCTACTGTTGGAGGATTACGTACCCACCACAAAACATCACTTAATAACCATGAGACGGAATTACGCCCCAATGGAACGCGTTTAGGAAATTTACCTTCTTCCTCTAATACCCAACGACGAGAACGCGATAAACTGGAAAGATGCTCACATTCTTTTTCCCTGATTCGACGATCATATTTCTCGCCATACTCATTTAAAATTGATTGTCGTTCTTGTGGTGTCGGTGATGTAAACTTCATTGCCATATTTTTATATTCTCCAAAAACAAAAACCCCGCGAGCGAGGTTATTATTAATTTAAATGATGTTTAATTTTATTCTGGCTTCCAAGTGCCTTTTATCCATGCCTGAATTTCAGACAATCGATAAACTTTAGTTTGTGGACCTATCGTTATTTTTAAAGGAAACTTGCCATTTTTTTCAAGATATGACCTGTGTCTTCTTCCTAATGAGGTTAACCATTCACACTCTTCTTCTCTAATTAGTCTATCAAGTTCATCTGAATATTCTAATTCTTCACGAGTGAATATATGTATCATTTTCTATTTCCTCCTCAATTAAAGAGTCTAAATAATTCACCCACCAGTAGAGTGCATTTCTTTTTTGTTCAATATATTGACTTCGATTATATATTCCAGAGACTCCATTGAGTGAATGGCCTAATAGTTGTTCAACCACGTTATGTTCAAATCCGTTATCACTGAGTATGGTAGCAAACACTCTTCGTATATCGTGCGCTGTCCACTTTTCTTTGTGGTTTAATCTTTTCCATATTTTCGCAATAGTCACACTTGCCGTACATTGTTTGACATCAAAGCCAATGACATATTCTCTCTTTTTTGTTGATTGGTTCAATAACAACAACCAGTTTTTAAAATTACTGGGGATCGGTCTGATTATTTCC
This sequence comes from Xenorhabdus ishibashii, assembly GCF_002632755.1. NCBI lineage: Bacteria > Pseudomonadati > Pseudomonadota > Gammaproteobacteria > Enterobacterales > Morganellaceae > Xenorhabdus > Xenorhabdus ishibashii. The sequence continues at coordinate 10,006 of NZ_NJAK01000005.1, forward strand.
CTGCCATTTTTACTGTGCTCTGGCGGCACTCTCCATATATTGTTTGAAAAATCCCATTCATCCCATTTCGATAGACGTATTTCGGAAAGCCTACACCCAAAAACGATTAAAAACCGAAGAATAATTCTGTTTTCGTGAGACATAATGTGGTTATCATATTCTTTATTTATATAGAGCCATACATCACGTAATTCATCATTAGTTAACACTCTGTCTCTTCTATTAGCTTTTTCACCCACATCACCAACATCCAAATCATCTATCTCATGGCTAATTGCATATTTTCTTACTCGGCAAAATTTCAATGCCTGTTGTGAGATTTTCAAAAGAGATCCCGCTTGCACTGGTGCATTCTCTTTAATTTTATCAAAGCATCTAATCCACATTGATAATGTGCATTCATTTAATGGAATATTTCCAATCTCTGAGTAAATATGTTTAGAAAAACAACCTCTAATATAGATTGCTGCTTTTCGTTTATTGGTGGCATAATTATTGAGCCAATATTCTATGGCATCTTTCACGGTGACAGGTTTTAACGTATCTTCTTTTATTATTTTTATTTGTATTCGTGGATCTTTCCCTTTAGCTAACCATGCCCTGCATTTATCTCTTTGCTCTCTTGCAACTTTAAGGCTTAAATCGGGGTATTTACCCAATGTTAACCATATCGGCGCACTTTCACGCCCATACAGGCGGTAGAAGAAAACAAAGCTGATTGTCCCTTGTTTACTTAATCTGATTGATAACCCGTTCCCGTCCGCTATCGTCTGCTGTTTTTCAACAGGTTTACCGTACAAGGATTTGAGCTTTTTATCACTGAGCTTGTTTACAGCCATCTACTAAACCTTTTCATTTTGCAATACACATTGCAATACGCAGAGAGGTGCAACAATCCACAAACACCAAAACGAATGAAAACACAAAAAATGGATTTATTTTTGTTTTTCATGAAATTATAAACAACATGAGCACATGTAATCCCATGTCATTTACAAAGTTTATATGCTTGGTGAAGAAATTGCAAATTCTTATTATTTAATTGATTTATAACGATTTTAATTGTTTTTATTGGTATTTTATTTGCTGTCTGCAATGCACATTGCAATACACAGTAATTTTATGAAGGGATAGAGTGAAATGAGGTCAGTACGCTAAACGCACCAACCTTGTGAAGAGGTTGCGCCGAATTTCGTCGGAACCTATTAAGTGATTGAGGAAGCAGTTAACTGATACCCCTGCCAGTAAGAAGCCTTTCCCGTCACTGTGATCACCTGGCCTTTCTGTAACAACATCACCGATAGTGCCATCTCATCAAAGCCCACGACACGCAGCGGGTAATCACTGCGTTTCTCGCTCTGTGCTTGCATAGTAGCGACTGCCATCACCTTACCCGTCTGGCACTTGATACGCTTGGGGGGAACGGTAATCTTGCCTGTGATCGTAGCGACTATCGAGGGTGCATTCTTCTTCTGTCTTCGTGCCATGTTCCACCGCCTATAGATGGTTGGGATTTAAATCATGATAATAATCAATAACTTAAATAACTGCGAACATAATACGTACTGGGTTACATTAAGTAACCTTGTGCTGGACGGCTTAAACTCAAACCCACCTGAGTTATTTATAACTCATTGATATTCTCGTTCATCCTCACTTTGAGGAGAAGTAGCAACCGTGTGATCTTCACCATAGTTAGGTAACTCCTTGATTCTTCCGAGGGGGTCACTTTGACCACCCTATCATGATTTCCGTAATGGTTAATTTATGTGCTGGACAACCGCAGTAAATTCACTGTATTTCAATGAATTACTTGGACATAACGTACTGGACAAAACAACTTAACCATCTGTTTTCGTATAACTCTTTTGTGCGCACCTCTTAATGAGTTGTACAAATTCTGTGAGTCAGCCAGACTGACGCTCAAATTGTGAGTAACTATCGGTTACGCTCAAGACCATTTGCGACTGACTAACTGTCAGTGACACCCAAAGTCCGATTATCGGATATTGGATTTTGCATCGACGAATTTCGTCGGGACAAACTGAACCTCTTAAAGAGGGGCAGTTCAATCTATTGAGTGATCTATAACTAACACTCTTAAAGAGATGTAGTTCTTGTTTCTTGCCACGAGACAGGTAACCCAAAATAATTGGGTCAGTTACACTATGACCAGACGCCAAATATGGCGTCTGATTAGATATCAATGGGTTACGCTAATTGGGATTTCAAGCCCATTTAACCCTTTGATTTCACTTAATTCTGTCACAAAACCAGAATTCCCGCATCGTGCGGGAAATAAGCAAAATCAACAAGTTATCTAAATACCGTCAAAGTCAGCCAGCCGCTGCTTCTGCTCCTCATTGAGACTAAAAGCAAACTCTTCATGCTCTGCCTGCCATGTACCAAAACTCATCAGAAACGCAATTGCAGGGTCTATTTTATTCGCGACTTCTTCTTGTTCGGCTTGATATTGGCGTTCGGTCTGTCTCCATTACGACATTAGACATCGCCCATGCGAGAACCGGATCGCCATTGTGACGAATGATTTGCGGTTAACAAAGACTTCGGCGGATTTAGCTACGGACTATACCGCATGTAGGTTTGCGGGAACGGCTCAACATCCAGCCCTGCACCCTGTAGTTGTGTGCGTAAGTGTTGGCGTTCCATGTGTCAAAGCCCACCAGTTTGATATCAAAGTGCTGCTATCCTTGAGAATGTCATCACGGATACGGTCATAATCAATACAATCGCCGGTCGTGGTACGTATCCAGCCCATTTGTGCCCATTGGCGATACCACTGCCGATTCTTATTAGCAGGGTTCTGTAGCTGGGCTTCCGGCAAGTAATGGCGGTCAGTAATAACAGTTCGTTATCCACGGGGAACGTGTAACAGATACTGGTGATATCCCCCGTTGAAGATAAATCTAATCCAGCGTAGCATTCCAAGCCTTTGAGGTCGTTTTCGTCATAGTCTGACTGGCAGTCTTCCATGCGCCTTCACCCATCCACGGCGTTTCACCCTGACACCAGATATTAAAGCGTTTGGTGAGCATCTCAGTCCATTGCGAGGGAATGCCTCGTGCTTTCTGGATTGTGTCGTGCAAAGCATCACTGTCTACGGAAACATTCAGGTTAGGATTAGCCTTTATCCAGAGGGCTTCATCATCAATCTCGTTCTCGTCGTCCAGTTCGTAGATCAGGGCAAACAGGGATTCATTTTGTTCTTCACCCTCCAATATCTGACAGCAATAATCATAGTGCTGTTTACAGGCGGATATCACGTTACTGCCTGCCGTAGTAATGGCAAACAGAATGCCTTCGGGACGGGCGCCCATCCCCAATTCAAGGGCAGAGTAAACCGCGTTATCGGGGTGCAAATGATACTCATCGACAATAGCAAGGCTGGGGTTAGTACCCTCAATCGTGGCGGCTTTGGCTGCCAACGGTTTTAACAGGCTGTTGCTCTTGGTATAAGTCACTTTGTGTTGCTGGATAGATACCCGCTTCTTGAGTGGTTTTGAAAGCAGGCACATCTGGCGGGCATCATCAAACACAATACGCGCCTGATCCCGACTCACGGCGGCGGTGTAAATATCCTGCTGCCCGTTCTCCATCACCAGAAACCAGTTAGCCAGTATCGCGGCTACCGTGGATTTGGCATTTTTGCGCGGCACCTGAATATAAGCACTGCGGTATTTCCGGCGACCGGTGGCCTTAACCTTGAAGCCGAACAGATTCGCAAAGGCGAACTGTTGCCACGGTTCAAGCATAATCGGCTTACCGCGCAAGTGGCCTTTGACGTGCGGGCAGAGACGGGAAAAGCCCACAAAACGTTCTACAACTTCGGTATCGAACATATAAAGCGGGTTATTCAGGTCGTTAAAGTAGCGTTTCACGGCCTGTTTTACCCGTTTACAGGCCGGAATATTGCCGTTTTTGATATCAAAAGCGTACTGTTCCCATGCGTTCATCGGGGTATCACTCAGGCCATCAGCACATCTAAATCGTCGGGTTCATCGCTTTCTACCGGATTTCGGCGGCGGGAAACCGGATCAAAGCCCAGCAATGACGACATTTTTATCATGATTTTTTCCGCATCGGCTTTCGCTTTCAGTGAGGGGTTACTGGTCGCTGCACCGCGTGAACCTTCCACTGCGAACCCGCGCACTTCAATGTCTTCAACGGCTTTACGGTAAATCGCATAGTTAACGCAATAGAGTTCTAAGTTGTTCCAGTCTGCTGGGCTGAGATCTTCCCGTTCGTTGAGGATTTTGGCTTTTGATTTCCATTGCTCGGCGGCAATCTCATTTAAATAAACGGGGGGTTTGGGTGCTCTTGCCATAATCTATTGTT